>JAHEEH010000413.1 GCA_024640835.1 Bacteroidota bacterium | reverse complement strand
ATCTGCCCGAGGTATGTGGCGGCCTCCCGGGCGCGCCCGCGACCCGCGTAGATCACTCCGAGGTAGTAGTACGCCTCGGGCAGCAACTCCTCGTTCCGGGCGGTACGTACGAAGGTCAGGAGATCGTCCAGGGCCTGGTCCGTCTGGCCTGAGCGGTACCGGACTTCGGCCCGTCGGAACCTGAGTTCATCCACGAGCGGCGACTCAGGGTGGGCGGCGGCGAACGAATCGATGATGGCCGTGGCCCTCGCCTCGTCGCCGGCGGCCACCAGGGCCACCTGGATACTCCCCGCCGCGTCCACGGCGAAGGGACTCCGAGGGTACCGCTCGAGTACCGCCCTGTATTCCGCGATCGCTCGATCGAGATCGCCCGCGTTGAAATACGCGTCTCCTATACCGTACTGCGCCTTGGCGGCGAGCGGATGACTGCCGTAATCCCGGATCAGGGCCCTGTACTCGGTCACGGCCTGTTCATAGTCCTCGTTCAGGAAGAACAGGTAGCCGAGCGAGTAACGGGCCTCTTCGCGCCATTCGCTGCCGGGAAACTCCTCGAGCAGACGACGGAACGACGCAATGGCCTCGAACGGATCGGCCGCGTTCGCATAGGCCTGCCCGATCTGGTAGAGGGCGTAGTCGTCGCCGTCCGCGGCCAGCCGCCCGTAGACGCGGACGGCATTCGCATAGTCCTTGAGGGCGAAGTAGCTGTCGGCCAGCCGGAGCTCGGCATCCGCCCGGTACGGCACCGACTCCGTGCGCTCCCGGTACGCCGACAGAAAACGCTGGAATTCCGGTACGGCAAGCTCGTAACGCTCCTGTCGAAAGTACGTCCATCCCAGGGCATAGTGGGCGGCATCCATGTGCTGTCCGGCAGGAAAGTCCCGCATGTAGGCCCGGAAACGTTCGCCCGCAACGCTGAGACGGTCGGCCTGGAACGCACTTTCGGCCGACCAGAACAGGGACTCCTCGGCCTGGGAGCCGGAGCGATCCGTGTTGTAGAGCGAGACGAAGGCGTCCTCGGCGGCCCCGTAGTTCTCACTGCGGTACAGCAGCCAGGCCTTCTGGAACCGGACCTCGTCACGACGAATCGGGTCACCCGCTTCGAAATCGATGGCCCTGTCAAAGGCCGAGAGTGCGGCGTCGAAGTCTCCCAGCGCAATATGCGTGTTTCCCAGGTGGGTCAGCGCTTCTCCCGTCAGGTCGGACTCCGGATACTCGGCGACCAGTCGTCCGAAACTGGCGTTCGCGGCTTCCCATTGCCTGGAGCCGTACTGCACCACGCCGAGCTCGAACAGGGCGTGCGGGGCGAGCTCATGGTCCGGATAGCGGTCGGCGAACCGGGTGAAGCGATCCGCCGCATCGACCGGGCGCGCCGAGAGCACCAGGTTCACCCCCTCGTAGTAAAGGGCCTCCTTCGCCAGGTCGTCGTCGCCACCGGCGAGGCGGGCGAACTGCTCATGCGCCCATTGGTGGGCGCCCTGGTGGTAGTAGTTCCAGGCGAGCCCGAAAACGGCACGCCTGTAGTACGGGCTTTCCTCGGAACCCTCCGTGAACCGCCGGTAGGCGCTGATGGCGTTCTCCGAGTCGCGGAGCTGGTTGTACGATTCCGCCAGAAGGAACTCGGCACGCTCCTTGACCTCGCGGACGAGGCTCGGAAGCCGCCGGCGGATTTCCGCGACGGCGCGGTTGTAATCCCCGAGTTCGTAGTACACCTCGGCCAACGCGAGGCCCACGTTTCGGGCGAGATCGGATTGGGTGTAGCGGGCGGCGAGGAGTTCGAGCGTTTCAGCTCCCTCCTCGTACCGGTGTGCGCTCACGAGGGCGAAGGCCCTTGCGTAGAGGGCGCGGGGAGCCGTCTCGGTCGCAGGATACTCTTCGGCGGCCCGGCTGTAGTATGCCAGACCTTCGTCGATCCGCTCCAGCTCGACGGCGGCATCCCCCATCCAGTACAGGGCGCGCGCAGCGGTCTCGTCCGGAGGCGAGCCGTCGAGGACCTGCGCCAGCGCGGCCAGCGCTTCCTCCGAGTCCCCGTGGTCGTAGTAATACTGCCCGAGTGCAAGGCGAGCCTCGAAGGCCAGTGGATGGCTGGGAAACTCCTGTTCGAAACCGACCAGGAGAGCCACCGCGTCCAGATCACGCCCCAGGGCCAGGAGGGAGGCCCCCTCGTGATAGGTCGCGTCCGGAATGCGGACGCTTCGGGGAAACCGGGACCGGAAAGCCTCGAATCGCTCGGCGGCCATCCCGAAGCGTCGGTCCTCGAAGGTCCGCAACGCCTCGGCATAGGCGGTCGTCTCGTCCGGAGGAACGGGCTGTGCGACGATCCGCCCGGCGGGAACGGCGAGTAGGAGAAGTCCGAAGAGCAGACGAGCCGACGTCATTCGGAAATCGGGCATGCGAGGGATAGGGATCGACATCGGAGGATGCAGGCGCTGGGGGCGGCGGAAGATACGGAGCGACCCGGTACCGCCCTACGCGGATACGGTCCACCGGGCCGGCGGTTCACGGCCGGGCGCAACAGGAACGGCAGCGGAACGCCGCATGGTATGCGGACCCTGCCATTGTGCCCCTCCCGAGGATCCCACGGGTCCGGATTCCGTTGGACGCTCGTTCCTTCCAAAGTGCGTCGGCTCCATGCGAATTGCCGTGACGGGCTCGATCGCGTATGACTATCTCATGCGCTTTCCGGGCCGTTTCAAAGACCATTTCATCGCGGAGAGCATGGAGTCGGTCAGCCTGAGTTTCCTCGTGGACTCGAT
>JAHEEH010000412.1:866-2756 GCA_024640835.1 Bacteroidota bacterium | reverse complement strand
TCGAATTGGACCGGTATGCCACGACCCGGAGGGGGCGGCCGGCCAGGGAGCCGCGGGCGGACAGCAGCAGGTCGTTGCGGACGCGCGTGCGTACGGCCGACGGATTCTCGACGTCCGCAAGCAGCCGGTTGTAGACCGACTCGTAGCCCATCCCGGCCACGGGCATCACCCCCCCGTGTGCCCCGACCTGGTTCCTGTTGTACAGCTCGGTGATGGTGAACGTCCAGCGGCCTCGGTCGAGCTCCACGCTTCCGAGCAGCCGGCGCTTGCGCCGGAGACGACTTCCGTCGTATTCGCCCCGTGAACCGGCTCCACCGTAGGCCAGCACGACGGCCAGTCCGGTCGAATCGCCTGCCGTTCTTCGCTGCGAGTGGGTGACGTCCACGGCCTGAAGGCCGCCCCCGGCCGAACGGTACCGCATTTCCGTGAGGGGCCGGGGGGATGCGGGCCGCCAGAGGTCCGCCCGCACCACGTCGGACCGGCCATGCGAAAGGGCGAGCATGCGCAGCGGACCGATCTGGGCGATCGGCAGGAGCTCCCAGACCGGCGCGCCGGTCAACGGATCCTCGAACGGGATGCCCTCGAGCTCGACGCCGACCCCGCGCGGATCGAGTCCGAGCGGGCTCCATCCGTCGGGCCACCCGGGCGTTCCGAAGTCATAGGTGAAGCTGCCGGCCGAGCGCGCGAGGATTCCGACGGCATCCAGGGCCCGGTCCCGGACCGGGCGATCGACCGAATCGGCGGGCACGGCCGACGCACGGACGACCACCCGCGACGAATCCGTCACGGTCTGGCTCCGGGCGGTCGGTACGACGATTGCGAGCAGGAGCGCCGCCAGACCCAGCGTGCGGTCAGGACGCTTCCGGAAAGAGGCCGTACAGGCGACTGTCGATGCGTCCAATGATTTCGCGCTGGTCGTCGACGTTGTTGACGAAATCGAGCTCATCCACGTCGATGATGAGCTTGGGCCCCAGGTGGTAGCGCTGGATCCACGACGCGTAGTGGTGATTGAGCCGCTCCAGGTACTCGATCCGGATGCTGGATTCGAACGGACGACCTCGATCCTGGATGTGCCGGACCAGGGTGGGAACGGACGCCTGGAGGTACACCAGCAGATCGGGCGACCTCAGGTACGAGGTCATGATCTTGAAGAGGGACGTGTAGTTCTCGAAATCACGGCCCGCCATCAGTCCCATCTCGTAGAGATTGCGGGCGAAGATCTCGGCGTCCTCGTAGATCGACCGGTCCTGCACGATGGAATGCGGGACGTTGTCGATCTTGCGCTGGTGCTCGAACCGGGACGAGAGGAAGAAGACCTGCAGGTTGAACGACCACCGCTGCATGTCCTGGTAGAAGTCCGCCAGGTACGGGTTGTCGTCCACCCTTTCGTACACGGCCTCCCACTTGAAATAGTCCGAGAGAACGCGCGTGAGCGAGCTCTTGCCCGAGCCGATGTTTCCGGCCACCGCCACGTACTTGCGGCCAGCCGTTCCGGTAACAGACTTCTCCGAGGTCATGACGTGCGGAATAAGGCGCGCGCAGAAGGTACGCATCGCCCGCTGACGGCGCTGTGTCACGTGCCCCCGAGGCCCGGGCAAGAGAACTGTCCACCAAATCGCGTCGGAGGCCGCCGTCGCGGCCCGCCCCGGACGGAACACCCCGACCGCGCGCCGGGTTCGCGCTCGTTTGGAGTCCGGAAAGGATATCTTAACGAGCACGTTCAACGGTATTCCATGGCAGACGACGCCGCCCCGGAGAAGCGACCGGCCTACGATCCGGCCACGATCGAGGATCGCTGGTACCGCTACTGGGAGGAGCACGATCTCTTCCGGACCCGGCACGAAAGTGACCGGGAGCCCCACGTGATCGTGATGCCGCCGCCCAACATCA
>JAHEEH010000412.1:0-837 GCA_024640835.1 Bacteroidota bacterium | reverse complement strand
CCGGGCGGCTGCACATGGGGCACGCCCTCCAGGACACGATCCAGGACGCGATTACCCGCATCCGGCGCATGCAGGGCCTCGAAGCCCTGTGGCTTCCCGGCATCGACCACGCCGGCATCGCGACGCAGAACGTGGTCGAGAAGACGCTCAAGGAATCCGAGGGCCGGAACCGCCACGACCTCGGGCGTGAACCCTTCGTGGAGCGCGTCTGGAAGTGGAAGGACGAGTACGGCGACATCATCCTCCGGCAGAAGCGGCGCCTGGGGGACTCGTGTGACTGGCACCGCGAGCGGTTCACGATGGATGACGGCTTTTCGCGGGCCGTCCAGCACGTATTCGTGCAGCTGTACGAGCAGGGACTCATCTACCGGGGCGAATACCTCATCAACTGGTGCCCCGTCGATCAGACGGCCATCTCGGACGAGGAGGTGGACAACGTCGAACGCGACGGGCATCTGTGGTACATCCGCTACCCGATGGCGTCCGGAGACGGGTCCATCACCATCGCCACGACCCGCCCCGAGACCATGCTCGGCGATACGGCCATCGCCGTCCACCCGGAGGACGAGCGCTACGCCGGACTCGTCGGGAAGGAGGTGATCCTGCCGCTGGTGAACCGGCGTATTCCGATCATCGCGGACGAGTACGTGAAGCCCGAATTCGGAGCCGGCGCCCTGAAGGTGACCCCCGGACACGACAAGAACGACTTCGAGATCGGCCAGAAGCACGGACTCGAGATCGTCAACGTCATGGCGCTGGACGGAACCATCAACGAGAACGGTGGAGCCTATGCGGGGATGGACCGGTTCGAGGCGCGCGACCGGATCGTGGCCGACC
>JAHEEH010000411.1 GCA_024640835.1 Bacteroidota bacterium | reverse complement strand
ACTGGTGAGGATCGACTGGTATCGCATGTAATCGCCTCCCGCTCCACCTCCCAGCAAGGCCGTGGCAGCCGGAGGAAGATTCCGGAGAAGGGCGGCGTTCAGGCCGCCTCCACCCTCCGGAAGCAGGAGCCTTGCCGACGCCCGGTACCAGTTAGGCATCAGGAGGGATATCACGACAGAGGCCACGGCGCCAACGGCCGTCATGGTGCCAATGAGCTTCCAACGGGAGGCCCAGAGCCCCAGCGTGCGCCAGAGCGCGGCCTCACCGCGCGCTTCGCGGCTTGCGTTCGGGTGCGTGTCGGTGTGCGTCGAGGACATCGTGGACCTATTTGCCCCGAAGGCTGAGGATGATGGCGACAACCGTCCCGACGCTGCTCAGGGCCGAGAATACCGTGGAAACGAACTGGTACTTCGAATTCCTTCGATTCTGGTCGGCAGCAATGGATGCCTGCCGCTCTGCAGCGGAGGCCTGACGATCGAGAGACAATGCCTGGTGGACCACGAAGGACTCGGTCACCTCTCTTGCGCGGTCCACAAAGACGAGGTCACCGGATTGGACTGCAGCCTGGAGGTCATCAATCATCTCACCGTTCTGGTTGCGCAGCAACATTACTGCGCCGGCGTTGGGTCCAACTCCGCCGGCGGCCGCGACGTAGTCCTTGACGGCACGCCCCGGTTCAAAGGCCACGAAACCCGGTCGGAGAACCTGTCCGAATACGTACACCGAACGAAAGTCACGCGGGATCACGAGTCTGTCACCGTCCCGTAGTACGAGGGGTTCGGCATCGCCCCTCAGCATGGCGGGGATATCTACCGGGACCTGATTCTGTCCCTGGTAGGCCAGCGAGAAATGGATTCTGCCGACGATGCTGAGTTCCGTCAGGCGCAGTCGCTTCGAGTCCGGCGAGCCTTCGTCAGGCAATTCCGTGCCTGCCGCAGAGATCGCCACGCGGGGAACTCTCCGCACGACGTAGGCACCTGCCGTGAGCGCGTCGTCACGGAGTCCGCCGGCACGCTCCATCAGATCACGAACGGTGGTGGTTCCCTCCCGAATGGGGTAGGTCCCGGGATAGTACACCCATCCGTCGACCGTTGCGGTTCCGCCGGGTAGCGCCCTCGGTTCGAGCGAAATATGATCACGCGCAACCACGGGCTGCGCTCCCGCCTGGCCCGAGAGAACCTCATCCAGACTCAGCGTCAATGCTGTCACGGAGCCGTCGTCCTGCTCTCGTGTCAGGCGGACGACGGATTCGACCGGATGGCTGCTCCGAATTCCGGCGACCTCAAGGAGGTCCAGCAATGTATCTCCCGGGCGCGCCTCGTACGAGTCCGGAAAGGGGACGGACCCGTCGACCCGGATCGCCTCGTACGACGGATCGAAGGTCCCGACAACGACGACATCGCCATCCCTCAGATAGGGGTTGTGAGATGTGCTCCCGCCGGAAAAATAACGCCGAAGATCGACGCTCAACTCGGATCCATCCCGCCGCACTACCGAGATATTCCTGAATCCCGGTCGAAGAGCGCGGTTCGGCACGACGGATTGAGACGTGTCGGCAGATGCAAGTTCCAGCGCAGTCGACACACGCGATGCAGGGGGTGCCTGATATCGTCCCGGCCGGGCAACGGCGCCTGTGACATGGATGAAAAAGGACCTCGGTTGCACGAGCGTAGCCTCGACCTCGGTCCGCCCGAACACGGGTCGCAAAGCCGCCAGGATCGAATCTCGCGCAACGGACAGGGTCAGATCGGCTACCGCGATCGATCCGGCGTCCGGGAGCGGAAGCCTCCCGTCAGCAGATACGACGACCGGCACCGTCGATGACTCGAAACCACGGACCAAAATGGCGAAGACGTCGCCGGGGCCCACGATGTACTCATCCGGATCGACTGCCCCCTCAAGGGCCAGGACCGACGGAGTCGCAGTCGCCCTGTCCCTGCGGTTCCGGTACTCGTCCAGCGGGCTCCGGAGCGCGTCTTCGGTCTCCTGTCTGGATGGTTCCGTGACCTGGGCAGTCACCGGATGGGAAACGAGACCGAGAGCTGCGGTCAGGCACAGGGCAAGCCGACGTAGAGTCTGTCGCATGAGTGCTCGCAATGCGGGACGATCCAACTGATAACGGGCGGCGCGGCCGCGGGAAGCTGCGGGGGCTGACTGGTAGCCGTCGACGATAGGCCGCGTACGATCAGGGTGCAGTGCGAAGAACTCGAAATCTACGGTATCTTGCGACCTGCCGCAATTGAGTGCGCCGCGCAATCGCCTGCCCGCGGCATCGGTGTCATCATGCTGGAAGCTCCTGCGCCCGCCAAGTTGAATCTCGGCTTGCATGTGCTCCGGCACAGGTCCGACGGATATCACGATCTGGACACCGTGTTCGTCCGGATTCCATGGAGCGACCGGATCGAGGTCACGATTGCCCCCGGGATATCCATGACGTGCACGGATCCGTCGCTCCCCGTGGACGACGACAATCTGTGTCTTCGCGCGGCTGCCCTTCTTGCCCGGGAGGCACGTTGCGCGAAGGGAGTCCGCATCCGCCTGGATAAGCGGATTCCGCACGGAGCTGGCCTTGGAGGCGGATCCAGTGATGCGGCGACGACCCTTCGTCTCCTCCTGCGGCTGTGGGGTGTCACGCTGAGTGCAGAAAGGCTGTCGGACCTGGCGCTCCAGTTGGGGTCCGACGTCCCGTTCTTTCTCGGGCCACCCGCAGCTCGCGGTGAGGGGAGAGGAAACGAACTGACGCCGATTCCGATGCCCCCGGC
>JAHEEH010000410.1 GCA_024640835.1 Bacteroidota bacterium | reverse complement strand
GCGACCTGCTCCCTGTCACGATACCGTCGAGGCCTTCGAGGCGGGCATGGAGGCGAACGATCCCGCGATCGCACCGTCCCAGCTGTACGCGTACGCGGCGATCATGGAAGGCGTGCCGTACGCGAACGGGGCGCCGAATCTCAGCGCGGACTTCCCCGCCCTGGAGCAGCTGGCGACCGACAGGGGCGTTCCCATCGCGGGCAAGGACTTCAAGACCGGTCAGACCCTCATGAAGACGATTCTCGCGCCCGGTTTCAAGGCGCGCATGATCGGCGTGAGAGGATGGTTCTCGACCAACATCCTCGGGAATCGGGACGGGGAGGTGCTGGACGATCCGGAGAGTTTCAAGTCCAAGGAGGTCACGAAGTCGGGCGTCCTCAACACCATTCTCCAGCCGACCCTGTATCCCGACCTCTACAAGGATCTGTATCACAAGATCAGGATCAATTACTATCCGCCGCGGGGTGACGCGAAGGAGGGCTGGGACAACATCGACATCTTCGGCTGGATGGGTTATCCCATGCAGATCAAGGTCGACTTCCTGTGCCGGGACTCGATCCTCGCGGCGCCCATCGTGCTGGACCTGGCGCTGTTCATGGACCTGGCCAGCCGTGCCGGCATGTCCGGCATCCAGGAGTGGCTCTCGTTCTACTTCAAGAGTCCTCATGTCGAGGTCGGACACATCCAGGAGCACGACCTGTTCATTCAGCATATGCGGCTGAAGAACACTCTTCGCGTCATCGGCGGCGAGGCTCCCGTCACTCATCTGACCGAATCGCCGATCGAGGAGTATCTCGGTTGAACGGCAGGCTCAGGAACACCACGGACAGCGGGCGAACGGGAGTCGTTCTTGCGGCGGGGTTCGGATCGCGGCTCGCCGGGGTTTCCGACGAGACGCGGCTGAAGCCGCTCACGCCCGTAGGCGGGCGTCCGTTGATGCTTCGTACCCTGGACAGTCTCGCCCTTGCGGGCTGCGGGAGCGTGGTCATCGTGGTGGGATTCGGTGGACGGGAGGTGGAAGAAGCGGTCCGGGGCCTGTACGAGGGTCCTCTCGACCTGGCGTTCGTGACGAACGATCGATACGAACTTTCGAACGGGGTGTCCCTCCTTGCCGCGAGACCCCACGTGTCCGACCCTTTCGTGCTCACGATGGCCGATCACGTATTCGGTCCCGAGGTCATGCAGCTGGCTGCGGGCCATGCGCCTCCCGAGAGGGGAGCCACCCTCATGGTGGATTCGAAGCTCGACGAGATCTTCGACATGGACGACGCGATGAAGGTGGTAACCCTGGATCGCAACGTGGTCCGGATCGGGAAGCAGCTCTCGGAATTCGACGCGATCGACACCGGGCTGTTCGTCTGCACCGACGGGCTCATGGAGGAGCTGGATGCCGAGTTCCGCTTGCGCGGCGACGCCGCGCTCTCGGACGGAGTGACGCGACTGGCTCGTCTCGGCCGAATGGACACGGTGGACATAGGCGACGGATTCTGGCAGGACGTGGATACCCCCGCCATGCTGGAGCATGCGGGCGAGATGCTCTCACTCCGCGCCCGCTGACGTCGTGTCCCGGGTCGCCGACCCGGGGGTTTTGCCGTACAATCGACGCCGGAGGCGGTGCAACAGGCCGAGACCGGTCATGATCGAACCCTGGACCATCCGTTCGAGCCGCTACCTGCTGCAACGGTGGTGGATGAGCCTCCGGGAGGATCACGTGGCACTTCCCGGCGGGCCGGAGTTGCCCGAGTTTCACGTAGTGGAATACCCCGACTGGGCCTGCGCGGTGTGCGTCACCGAGGACGGGGATTTCGTGCTGGTGGAGCAGTACCGACATGGCATCGGGCGTTCGAGCCTGGAATTCGCGGCGGGAGCCGTCGATGAGGGCGAGAGCCCGGAGGAGACGGCCCGCCGGGAGCTTCTCGAGGAAACGGGCTACGCGTCGGATCACTGGATATTCCTGAATTCCGCGGCGCCGGAGCCGTCGAGGCACACGAACTGGGCTCATTCGTACGTTGCTCTTTCAGCACGGCGCGTGGCCGAGCCGCGTCCGGACCACGGGGAGTGTCTTCACGTAAGACTCCTCTCGGGACCTGCTCTTCGAGCGGCCGTGTCGTCGGGCGGATTCGTCCACGGCGTTCAGCTGGCCGCCCTCTGGCAAGCCGCTGCGAACGGGTTGCTGCCCACTTTCTGACCCCGCCATGGCGAAATCGGGACTTCGGGCGCTCGGCGCCACAGCCGCTCTCGCGGCGATCGCCTTCTCTGCGGGATGCGGCGACGGCCCGGATGTTGCTGCCCTCGACGTCACGCCGAGGGGGTGGGACACACTGGTCGTCACGCTTCGTTTCGAGAACCGCGATATCCTGGGTCGTCCGTCCAGGGCGGTCCCGGGATCCGTCGCCTACACCGTGTTCTCCTCCGCGTACGACACCCTCTACGCAGGCCCCGACTCCGTGATTGCCGTGCCCGACGCGCGACTGGGGGACGCGGAAGCGATCCTCGTCGAGGGCTGCGGTGAATTCGCGGGAGACCACGTCTGCGAGCAGCACACCGTCTTTGCCTCGCCGAAGCGCGTGTGGTCTGGAATCGACGTGGAGTATCCCAGCGATCAGGAGTACAGCCGGGGAGGCTACAGGACCTTGCCCGTGGTGGAACGCCGCGTGTTTGCGGGCGACGACTGGGAAGAGCTTCCGGGGGCTCCCGTACCCCCGATGATCGCGCACGTCCGCGTGGCGGGCTCGGTGGAGGAGGGGGTCACGATCCCGATCAGGGTGGCGGGGGG
>JAHEEH010000409.1 GCA_024640835.1 Bacteroidota bacterium | reverse complement strand
CTGAGGGCAGGTCGGTCGTGGTCCCGGCGTCCACATGGCCCGGCCACCGCACGATCATCGGAACGCGGATGCCGCCCTCGTAGACCGAGCCCTTGAGGCCGCGCAGCGGTCCCGTCGACCGGAAGAACGGTGCGTCTACGCCCCCCGTGTAGGTCGTGCCGTTGTCGGACGAAAACACCACCACGGTCTCGTCGGAAAGTCCCAGGGAGTCTATCCGCTCGAGGAGCGTGCCCACGTCCCGGTCCATCCGGCTGATCATGGCCGCATAGGCAGCCCGCGGGTAAGGATGGGGCAGGTAGGAGCCTCCGAGGTATGGCGTGTCGTCGAACGCATCGCGATACGGGCCCAGGGACTCCGCCGGCACCTGGAGGGCCAGGTGGGGAACGGGTGTGGCGAAGACGAGGAAGAAGGGCTCCGCACGATGCTCGTCCACGAACGCGACGGCCTCTTCGAGCATGCGATCCGGAGCGTACGTCTGGCCGGCGAACCGGTCGTAGTAATCCTGTTCGGTGGCCAGCGGCGTCTCTATCCGCTGGTGGGCCGAAAACCACTCGGAATTTCCTGCGAGCGAATCGGCTGTTCCATTCTTCCAGAGATGCGTGGGATAGTAGTTGTGGGCGACCCGCTGGCACAGAAACCCGTAGAAGAAGTCGAATCCCTGGTTGTTGGGATGCCCCTCCGAACCGGGCCCGCCGAGGCCCCACTTGCCGACGAATCCGGTCGCGTACCCCGCCGGCCGAAGCATCTCGGCGATGGTGATTTCGGGATCGGGGAGCGGAAGCTGTCCCTCCGACTCGTCGGGTCCCCAACCGCCGACTTCCATGTTGTCGCGGATGTAGCCGTGTCCGGTGTGGCGACCCGTGAGCAGGGCTCCGCGTGAAGGCGCACAGACGGGGCTGCCAGAGTAATGGTCCGTGAAACGCATGCCGTCCGCGGCAAGCCGGTCCAGGTTCGGAGTCCGGATCAGCTCCTGGCCGAAGGAACCGAGCTCGCCGTAACCGAGGTCGTCGGCGAGGATGTACACGATGTTCGGCGGCCGGTCGGGAACGCCCGTGCAGGAGACACCGAAAACGAGGACGGAGAGCGGAACCAGGGACAGCAGGCGTCTCATGGGTGAGGAGTTCATGTCGGTTCGAAATGCAGGGCCAGCCAGACCGTGGGGACGATCGGGTCGGTCCAGGACACACGGTGTCGCCGGCCGGCCTCGATCAGGATCGAGTCTCCGGGCCCGAGGGGAACCTCGCTGGCGTCTCCCTCGAAGGCCAGGCGGGCGTGACCCGAGACGAGCATCACCCACTCGTCCGTCGACTGGTCGTACCACGAGCCCGGAGGCGTCGCCTGGCCCAGCGAGACGATGCGCTCGATGCGGAAGGTCCGTCCCGAAGCCAGGACGTCGATCCTCTCCGCCTTGCGGGAAGCCGTGGCCGTCCCGACGATGTTCAATACGGTGTTCACTGAACGCATGGGGTGTGGAGCCCGTGCTCCGAATACACGTTCGCCTCTGCGACGTGCCGGGGTGCATCGGGGCGTGTTCAAGGCCTTCACGGAAAGTCGGCCGCCGTCACGCGGAAGGCAAGCCGGCGGGCCGCATCGTCCATACGGAGGAGAACGCACGCGGAGCGATGGTCGACGGGCGAAGCGGGGATGCCGGGCTCACCCGGTGCGCTTCGTTCAGACCCGCCGGTCCGGCGGGGTCCGATAGGTGACGGCGTCGACCACGAGTCGCTCCGTTCCACCCGGCCCGGTGAATTCGACCGTGTCGCCCACACGGCGCCCCGTCACGGCCCGGGCGATGGGCGCAGTGAAACCGATCCGCCCGGAGGACGGGTCCGACTCGTCGACGCCGACGAGGGTGAAGTCCCGGACGAGGCCTGCCCGGCCGCCGTCCACGGTCCGGATGCGGACGGTGGCACCGAACCGCACCTCGTCCGCCGGCTGGGTCGCAGGATCCACCTCGCGCGCCGATTCGATTCGGGCCGTGAGCTCGGCGAGCCGTCCTGCGAGCACGGCGAGCTGACGGGCGCGGTCCGGGTCGTCGCGGTGGCGGGACTGTATCGCCGAGCGCTCGGCTTCCAGCTCGAGCCGTTCGGCGCGAAGTCGCGCCATGCCGGTAGGCGTAACGTAATTCGGCGTTCCCGGAGGGAGGGGCGCCCGCGGGGGGATCAGCACCGGCCCGTCGGGCGCGTCGTCCTTTACGAATGCTCGACTCATGGTCCTGGTGGGCACGGCTCGACTAGAGCCGGCGGACCCAGACGTTGCGGTAGCTCACGGGATTGCCATGATCCTGGAGCATGATGGGGAGGTCGCCATGCGGCGTGTAGGCCGGCAAGCCCCGGTACTCGGTGCTGCCCTTGATCTCCGCGGCGTGAAGCACCACCACGCCGTTGTGGACGACCGTGGCCATGGCGGGCCGGGCCAGTTCCCCGTCCGGGGTGAAGACGGGCGCGCGATAGTAGATGTCGTACGTCTGCCATTCGCCCGGGCCGCGCGATGCGTTGACCATCGGGACGTGCTGCTTGTAGATCGAAGCCACCTGTCCGTTCGAATACGTGCGGTTGTCGTACGAGTCGAGTACCTGGACCTCGTACCGCTCCTGCAGGAACACGCCCGAATTTCCCCGGCCCTGGCCCTCGCCGACCACCTCGGCGGGTGTGCGCCACTCCAGGTGCAACTGGATGTCGCCGAACGACTCGCGCGTCCGGATATCACCCGACCCGGGAATGATCGTCATCGCACCGCCCTGGAGCTTCCAACCTGCCGCCTCACCGTCCTCTGCACGTTC
>JAHEEH010000036.1 GCA_024640835.1 Bacteroidota bacterium | reverse complement strand
ATCAGGTCGATCACGGGGTACGGCGTGTCGGGGTCGAACTCCGTGGAATGGGCCCGCTCCCAGCCGCACACGTTGCGGGCGAACTCGACCACCGCGCACTGCATCCCGAGACAGATGCCGAAGAACGGGATGTCGTTCTCCCTCGCGAACCGTACCGCGAGCAGCTTGCCGTCGATGCCCCGGTCTCCGAAGCCGGGCGCCACGACGACACCCGAAACGTCGGCCAGCACCTCGGCCACGTTGTCGTCCGTGAGCGAGTCGCTCAGCACCTGCTTGACCTCGACGGCCACGCCGTGCCGGCTCCCGGCCAGGATGAACGACTCGTTGATGGACTTGTAGGCGTCCTGGTGGGTGACGTACTTGCCCACGAGGGCCACCCGGACGGTCGCCCCGGGCTCCTTGAGCCGCTTCAGGAAACCGATCCAGTCGGACAGGTCGAGGTCCGTGATCCGCCCCGGCTCCGCGTCCTCGGCAAGGCGCAGACGATCCATGACGATCCGGTCCAGGCCTTCCTCCTTCAGGAGAAGAGGCACCTCGTAGATGGACTCGGCGTCGCGCGAGGCAATGACGGCCTGCGGCTCCACGTTGCAGAAGAGCGCCAGCTTGCGCCGGACATCCAGGTCCAGGGGCCGGTCCGTCCGGCACACGAGGACGTCGGGCTGCAGTCCGAACGACAGCAGGGTCTTGACCGAGTGCTGCGTGGGCTTCGTCTTCACCTCGCCCGCCGCTTCGAGGTAGGGCACCAGCGTGAGGTGGATGTTCAGCACGTTCCGCGAGCCCAGCTCGTATCGGACCTGCCGCAGCGCCTCCAGGTACGGCTGACCTTCGATGTCACCCACCGTGCCCCCGATCTCGGTGATCACGACGTCCGAATCCCCGGTCCCGCCGAGCTTCATCAACCAGTGCTTGATCTCGTCGATGATGTGCGGCACGACCTGGACCGTCTTCCCCAGGTACGCGCCCGCCCGCTCCTTCGTGATCACCTCCAGGTAGATGCGACCGGTCGTGACGTTGTTGGCCTGGCTGGTCGGTACCCCGAGAAACCGCTCGTAGTGCCCCAGGTCCAGGTCGGTCTCCGCGCCGTCGTCCGTCACGAACACCTCGCCGTGCTCGTACGGATTCATGGTCCCGGGATCCACGTTGATGTACGGGTCGAACTTCTGGATCGTGACCCGGAGCCCACGCGCCTCCAGAAGCCGACCCAGCGACGCGCAGACGATTCCCTTCCCCAGCGACGACGTGACGCCGCCCGTCACGAAAATGTACTTGGTCTGCACAGCGGTACCCGGAATCTGGTGCGAGTGCGGCCGCCCTGGCTCCGAATCGGCCCCGGTGGTACGACCCGGATGGGCACCGTCGGCCTGAGATGCCCGCAGAAAATAAGGAATCCGTCGTCGGGATGGAAAGGCGGAAGGCGGAAGACGGCAGCCGTCCGTCAGGGCTTCCGTGCGACCACCACGATTCCCGTTCCCTCCTCGTTGCGCACCGCGACGTCCATCGCGTTCAGCAGCATGCCCAGCGGAAAGGCCATGACGTACCAGAGTCCGACGAGCGGCAGGAAGACCATGGACCGCCCCAGGAGGGTCATGGGCCACTTGATCAGCAGCCGCCACGCCACGCTTCCCACGGGACCGTAGGTCCAGGTGACCGACTCCGTGCGGAGGCCCGCTTCGGCCAGCTTTCCACGGATCTCGTCCGGGCCGTAGCCGTCGCGGACATGTTCGCCGATGAACGTCGTCCCTCCGGAGGACCCCACGTCCGATCCACCCCGGTCCGACGGCGTGTTGATGATCACGAATCCGCCCGGCCGGAGCACCCGTGCGAAATGACGGAATACCGTGACGTCCTCCTCGATGTGCTCCATCACGTCGACGGACAGGACCACGTCGAAGGGGCCCTCCGCGTTCAGGTCCGTCAGGTCGTCCACCCCGACCGTCACGCGGTCCGCGAGATCCGTCCCGTCGAAGTACCCGCGCAGACGCTGCAGGTAGTCCTCCTTGATGTCGACGGCGTGCAGACGCACCCTGGGATCCGAGCGCAGCAGGAAGTCCGCGAACTGGCCGAAGCCCGTACCGGCGTCCAGGACGTCCACCCGGGACCGCTCCGTGAACCGGCCCAGCACCTCGCGCAGGGTTCTCCTGACGTACCACGACCTCAGGAACACGGCGTGCAGCGCTCCCAGGAACGCGCGGTACCGGCCCGGGCCGCCACGCACCATGTCACCCAGCCGGTCCTTTACGGGGTCGTAGTCCATGGTCAGGTCGTCGTTCGATGGATGAGCGTCTCGAGCGTCTCGCAGAAGGCATCCCAGCCGTGCGCGTCCGCCATGCCCAGCGCGCCCTTCGCGAGCACCTCGAGACGGCCGGGGGCGAGGGCTTCCCCCACCCCGGCCGCGAGGGCGTCGGGGTCCCCCGGAGCGACCACCACGCCGGCACCGTGCTTCCGTACGGGATCGGCCAGGCCACCGACGTCCGTGACGACGCACGGCACGCCATGGGACGCCGCCAGCTGCAGCACGCCGCTCTGGGTTGCCGACCGGTACGGCTGCACCACGAGATCGGCGGCCGAGAACACGGTCGCCAGCTCCGACGACGGCAGGTAGCGGTCCTCCAGCCGCACGCGGTCAGACAGGTCCAGCTCCCCGATCCGGGCCCGGGTACTCGCGGCATCGGCGTACCACTCCCCCGCGATGAGCAGCGTCGCATCCGGATGCGCGGCCAGGATCCGGGGCATCGCCTCCACCAGCAGGTCCACTCCCTTGTAGGCTCTCACGAGCCCGAAGAAGAGCAGCACCGGACCGGTGGGCGGAAGGCCGAGCGCAGCGCGCGATGCCGCGGCAGGGGGCGGCCGGTCCTCCACGTCGTACGCGGGATGGGGGGTCACCTCGACCGGACCCGCGAACCCGAGGGCACGCACGTCGTCGGCTACGCCCTCCGACAGAACGACCACGGCGCGGCAGGAACGCAGGAACCACCGGGTGAGCGGACCCGAGAACGGCATCGACTCGTGCGGCGAGGCGTTGTGCACCACGCCGATGGCCGGGACGCCCGAGTGGCGGCACACGGCTCCCAGGGCCGGGGCGAGCGCAGGGCTCCAGTAGGCCGCCACGACCGCATCCGGCGCGGTGGAGCGAATCAGCCGGCCGGCCCGCCGCCAGCTGAGGGGATTCATCGAGTCCACCACCTCGGAGGCCCCGCCACCGCTTGCCCCGCCGGGCTCCCGCTGCGATCTGCCCGGAAACAGCAGGTCGGGATAGAGCCGGGAAAACGACACCGCGTTCACGTCGTGGCCGCGCGACCGGAGCGCACGGGCACTTCGGGCATCGAACTGCGCGATTCCGCCCCTCAGGGGAGGAAACGGCCCGACAAGGGCTAGCCTCCGGGGATCAGGGTGCGGCACGCTCGTGTTCGGCGGCGGAAACGACGGCAGGCGGGAGTTCCTCGTCGACCGCCAGGTGGCCCGTGTCCTTCATGCGGGGTCCCACCACCATTTCCCCGATGAGGCCGGTGGTGAACATCTGGATTCCGACCAGGATCATCAGGACGCCCAACAACAGCAGCGGCCGGTCGCCGATGGGCATCCCGAGCGCGAGCTTCTCGATCGAGAGCCATACGGAGATGACCAGGCCGACGAGGAACGCCAGGCTGCCCAGGGTCCCGAAGAAATGCATGGGCCGAACGACGAACCGCGTGAGGAACAGCACCGTGAGGAGGTCCAGGAACCCGCGAAGCAGCCGCTCGAGGCCGAACTTCGTCGTACCGAACTGCCGGGGGTGGTGCACGACGGGAAGCTCCGTGATCCGACCGTAGCCCTCCCACTTCGCCAGGAGCGGGATGTAGCGATGCAGTTCGCCGTACACCCGCACGCTCTTCACGACCTCCGAGCGGTAGGCCTTCAGCCCGCAATTGAAGTCGTGGAGCGGAATGCCGGACAGCGACCGCGTGACCTTGTTGAAGAAGCGGCTCGGGATGGTCTTCGACCACGGATCCCTGCGTTTCTTCTTCCAGCCCGACACCAGGTCGTATCCCTCCTCCAGACGGGCCACGAGTGCGGGAATCTCGGAGGGGTCGTCCTGGAGATCGGCATCCATCGTGACCACGTACCGGCCGCGGGTCCGCTCGAACGCGGCGGCCAGCGCGGCCGACTTCCCGTAGTTGCGACGGAACCGGACTCCGGCGATCCGCGGGTCGTCCCGGTGAAGCGCCTCGATCGCGGCCCACGAGCCGTCCGTCGATCCGTCGTCCACCATCCAGACCTCGAAGCTCAAACCCGCGCCCTCGCACGCGCTCCGGATGCCGTCGGCCAGCCGGGCGAGGGATTCCTCCTCGTCCAGCAGGGGAACTACGATGCTCAGATCGGGCATGGCGGGCGGACGGAGGGTCAGACGTCGATCGTCGCGTACTTCGCGTTCCGTTCGATGAACTTCCGTCTCGGCTCGACCGAATCACCCATCAGCGTGCTGAAGATGCGGTCGGACGCGGCGGCGTCCTCGATGGTCACGCGCTGGAGCATACGGGTTTCCGGGTTCATCGTCGTCTCCCAGAGCTGCACGGGGTTCATTTCGCCGAGACCCTTGTAGCGCTGGATGGTGACCTTGTGCCGGCCCGATTCGCCGATCTCTGCGACTGCCGTCTGCAGGTCGTCGTCCGCCCAGGCGTAGCGCTCGTCCTTGCCGCGCTTCACCCGGTACAGCGGCGGAAGCGCCACGTACACGTGGCCGAACTCGATGAGCGGGCGCAATTGCCGGTAGAGCAGGGTCAACAGCAGCGTCCGGATGTGCGCGCCGTCCACGTCCGCGTCCGTCATCAGGATCAGCTTGTGGTAGCGCAGCTTCTCCAGCTCGAAGTCGCTGGACGTCGTCGCCAGGCCCGTGCCCAGCGCCGTCACCATGTTCTTGATCTCCTCGTTCGCCAGGATCTTGTCCAGGCGGGCCTTCTCCACGTTCAGGATCTTGCCACGAAGCGGAAGAATGGCCTGGAAATGCCGATCGCGCGCCTGCTTCGCCGAACCACCGGCCGAATCCCCCTCGACCAGGTACAACTCGCATTCCTCCGGGTTGCGCGACGCGCAGTCGGCCAGCTTGCCCGGAAGTCCCGACGAGGAGAAGGCGTTCTTCCGCTGCACCAGCTCACGGGCCTTGCGCGCCGCGTCGCGGGCCTGGGCCGCCAGGAGCACCTTGTCCACGATCGCGCGCGATTCCTTCGGGTGATCCTCCAGCCACATCTGGAGCCGGTCGGCGACGAGGGTCTCGACGGCGCCCTGGACCTCCGAGTTGCCCAGCTTGGTCTTCGTCTGCCCCTCGAACTGCGGCTCGGCCACCTTGACCGAGAGAACGGCCGTGATGCCCTCGCGGAAGTCGTCTCCGGACAACTCGACCTTCATGTTCCGGAGCAGGTTGTTGCGCTCCGCGTAGCTCTTGAGCGTGCGGGTGAGCGCGCGCCGGAACCCGGACACGTGGGTGCCGCCCTCGTGCGTGTTGATGTTGTTCACGAACGAGAGCACGTTCTCCGCATAGCCCGTGTTGTACCGCATGGCCAGTTCGACCGGAACGTCGGAGGCGGTATCCTCCACGAAGATCACGTCCTCGACGATGGGCGTGCGGGCCTCGTCCAGGTAGCGGACGAACTCGACGATGCCTCCCTCGAAGTGGTAGGATTCCTCGATCCGGTCGTCGGGATCCCGGAGGTCCTGGATGGTGATGTGGACCTGGCGGTTCAGGTAGGCCATCTCGCGCAACCGCTCCGCCAGCGTGTCGAACCGGAAATCGGTCACCTGGAAGATCGATGCGTCCGGCCAGAACGTGACCCGGGTCCCCGTCGATTCGCCGCGCTTCATCTTGCGGACCTGCTCCACGGGGCCGGCGGGCTTCCCGATCTCGTAGGCCTGGCGCCAGACGTGTCCGTCGCGGGTCACCTCGGCCTCCAGGCGGGCCGAGAGCGCGTTCACGCAGGAGACGCCCACCCCGTGGAGTCCGCCCGACACCTTGTACGTGTCCTTGTCGAACTTGCCGCCGGCGTGCAGCGTGGTCATCACGACCTCGAGCGCCGACCGCTTCTCGCGCGGGTGCTCCTCGACCGGAATGCCGCGCCCGTTGTCGACCACCGTCACCGATCCGTCGGCGTTGATCGTGACGTCCACTTGGTCGCACCAGCCGGCGAGGGCCTCGTCGATCGAATTGTCGACCACCTCGTACACCAGGTGGTGAAGGCCCCGGAAGCCCACGTCGCCGATGTACATGGCCGGACGCTTCCGGACCGCCGCCAGGCCCTCGAGAACCTGGATGTTGGACGCGCCGTAGCCGTTGGATCGATCGTTGGGTCTGCTCATGTGCCGAGGAGGGAACGCGGGAATTCGAAAAACAACCTATCCAAGGTTGTACGAACGGAAGGGGCCGCAGTTCTACGGCCGGGCTTCCCCGTTCAGACCTCCAGGTACCGCATGAACTGCTGCACGCGGTGCAGCAGATCCTCGTCGCTCTCGTCCTCTCCGAAGGCCGCCACCACGCGGTAGCCCCGGTGCTCCAGCAACAGCCGGACACGGGAGGCGTCCCGGGTATTCAGCTTCACGGTGAGCCGAACCCGGCCGTCCGCGCCCTCCGGCATCTCCGTCGAGATCGAGAGCACCTTGACGTCGCTCTGCTCGATGGCGTACACCAACTGCGACAGGACGTAGTCCCTCGGAGACACCTCCAGCGCGAGGATGGCGCCGGGAGCGTGGGTGGCCAGTGTGCGCGCGAACCACTCGAAGAGCTCGTGCCTGCGTACCAGCCCCACGTAGAGCCCCTTCTCCAGCACGGGGATGCTCGTCAGCTCGTTCTCCATCATCAGGCGGGCCACCTCGAACAGGTGCGTCTGCGTGGTGACCGACAGAGGCGTGGGTCCCAGGAGCGTATCCAGCTTCGCATCCGGCCCCGGGGCGTCCAGAAGGCCTTCTTCCGAGACCACGCCCAGGAGCCGCCTTTCCCCGTCCACCACCGGAAGGTGCCGCACCCGGGTCTCCATGAGCAGACCGAGCGCGTACTCCACCGAATCGGTCGGTTTGAGCGGCGGCGTCGCCTTGCTGACGAGACGGGCTACGGTCATGGCCGGGGAGTGGTGTGCAAAAGGGTTACGGTGATTACATGATGCAATCGGCGTGCCGTTTCCTCCGCCGTGTGCGATCCCGGCAAATTCCGCGGGCACCCCGGGCAGGGAGATACGAAAATGGCACCGCGTCGCGCAACGCCCCGCTCCATGCCCCTCTATTCGACTTCCCCGCGGACGGCAGGATATTCCGCGTGCTGCCCCCTGCGCAGCATCAACCGGAGGTCCGGGTAGTGCTTCTGCGCGATCCGGATGTGCATCCGGGCCACGGGATGCGGCCCCAGGGCCTCGTCGGGCAGCTCGATGTACTCTTCCGAGACGACATCCGAGACCCGCCGGATGTGTGCGATCGCACGGGCCTCCGTCACCGGTATGCAGATCACGGTCTCCACGAAGTGGGCCTCGACGCACGACAGGAGCCCGGTCCGCAGATCTCCCAGGCCGATGCCGCGGAGCGAGGACACGAAAGCCGCGTCGGGAAACTCCGACTTCAGGCGGTGGATCTGCTCGGGGGCGCTCACCGCGTCCATCTTGTTGAACACCAGCAGCGTGGGCTTGTCCACCGCCCCCAGCTCCGTGAGCGTCTCCTTCACGACCGTCATCTGATCCTGGAAGCGTGGATGCGTGGTGTCCACGACATGCACCAGGGCATCGGCTTCGCGCACCTCGTCGAGCGTGCTCTTGAAGCTCTCGATGAGCCGGTGCGGAAGCTTGCGGATGAACCCCACGGTGTCCGACAGGAGGATCTGCTTGTTGGATGCGAGCTGGACCAGGCGGGTCGTCGCATCGAGGGTCGCGAACAGGCGATCCTCCGCCCGCACGTCCGTGTGGGCGAGGGCGTTCATCAGGGTCGACTTGCCGGCATTCGTGTAGCCGACGAGCGACACACGCGTGTACTCCTGCCTGCCCTTCCGCTGTGTCTTCCGCTGCCTGTCGATGGCCTCCAGGCGATCGCGCAGCGTCGCGATGCGATGTCCGATGAGGCGCCTGTCCGTCTCGATCTGCGTCTCGCCCGGCCCCTTCGTTCCGATGCCGCCCTTCTGGCGGGACAGGTGGGTCCACTGGCGGGTGAGGCGGGTCCGCAGGTACTCGAGCTGCGCCAGCTCCACCTGGGTCTTGGCCGTCGCCGTGCGGGCATGCCGCGCGAAGATGTCCAGGATGAGGGCCGAGCGGTCGATGAGCTTCCGGCCGATCGAGCGCTCCAGGTTGCGCAGCTGGTTCGGGGACAGGTCGTCGTCGAAGATGAGCAGATCCGTCTCCCGCTCCTCTGCCAGGGCCGCCAGCTCCATGACCTTCCCGCTGCCCAGGTACGTGGCCGCGTTCGGACGGTCGATCTGCTGCACCACCTGGTCGGTGACCCTCGCGCCCGCCGTATCCGCGAGCAGGGCGAGTTCGCGGAGAGAATCCTCCACCTCCCACCGCGTATCGTCGGCCTTCTGCACGCCCACGAGGATGGCCGATTCGAGCTGATCGACCCCGCCATACCCCGCCTTTCCCGGTCCGGAACCGGGCACGTTCCCCTCGGTCATCAGCCTTCAAGGGCCTTGCGGCCCACCGTATGGGTTACCGGCGTCTCGATCCGGTCGTCCACGTGCGCGCGGACGATGCGCCGGAAACGATCCACGTGCTCGGCCGGCACCGGAACTTCCAGTCGCCGGTGACTGCCGTCTTCCGCCTCGTAGATGAAGACGAACGTGGTCCGCAGCGCGTCCCCGGCCTCGAAGTAATCCTCCACCTGCATCCACGCCACGGCATCCCCGGGCTTTCCGAACTCCCGGACCACCCCGAAATCCGTCACCATGACGGACCCCGAGGCCAGGGACGACATCAGCCACAGGACACCACCGGCCACGTAGCCGCCGAAGACGTGACCCGGGACATCGGGTACGGCGTTCGCCGCGAAGACGTACAGGATCAGGACCAGTCCGATGAACAGGATCGGCCAGACGGGACGCGTCGCGGCACGGGCCGAGCGCCACGTCATCACGACGCCACGAACACGCAGCCGATGCACGAGCGTCAGCGTGAGGAGCGAACCCGTCACGACGACGAATCCGACGACAAGGACCGAGTGAACGGTTTCGAGCACGGTGGGTGGTTTCAGTGGTCGGAAGGGAGCGGCACTCAGGACACCGATTCGGGCCTCCAGTGCCGCGCAACGACCATCTCCAGAACCAGAAACAGCAACGCGAGCCCCAGGAAGACGTTCCAGAGCTCCACCCCCTGCCGCTGGGCGGTGACCGCGGCGCGGGCCGCCGCAGGGTCTTCCGTGTCCAGGCGCAGCACGGTGGCGTCGACGCCGAAGCGCGTGCGGAAGACCTCCGCTGCCGCGTCGGCCTCCAGGCGGGCAAGGTCCGATTCGGCCGGAGAGGGATTCACGACGATCCGGCGCACCACGAGGCCCGCGATCTGCACCGCATACTCGCCGACCCGATCCAGGACGCCGTCCAGAAGGAGCAGCGTGCCCCCGGCACCGTCCCGTCGTGCGGGCACGATCACCTCGCCCTCCGGCGTCTCCAGGTCCACCCCGGCGGCGACAGGACCCGGCAGCAGGAGCTCTGCCGGCTCTCCGGGTACGAACGACTCACCCGATACGGCTCCTGCGGACGACAGGAGGAACACCGACCGGACCATCAGGGGGACCAGCAGTCCCCGCCGCTCCAGGTCGCTCCATGCGGGGTCCAGGGCGGCCGTCATCAGCAGCACGGCGCCGCGGCCGGAACGGATCTCCTGGAGAAACGGGCCGCCGCCGGCCAGCCCCATCACGGTGTTCTCGGCTCCGCCGCCCGGCCGGTAGGTCATCCGGAGATACAGGGTCGGCTGCTCGGGA
>JAHEEH010000408.1 GCA_024640835.1 Bacteroidota bacterium | reverse complement strand
CTTCATCGTGCCCTTCGGCGAATTCCGACGGCATATGGACCAGGCCATGCCCGGCTCCCCGGGCACCTACTGGGACTATCTGGCCACGACGTTCCGCGGGGCCGATGCCCTGCGGGCGGGCGGGCGGGCGGCGGCCGACGTGGATGCCCACGTGCTCGGACGCCTGGACACGCTGCGCCGGGCCATCGAAGTCATGCCGCTTTCGGAAGACTTCGTGCGGCGTCTGCGCGAGCGGTTCCGATCGGTGTTCGGCAGCGCGACGGGGACCGTTCCCGTGTTCGTGCGCTCCGACACGAACATGGAGGACCTGGCCGACTTCACCGGCGCGGGCCTGAACCTCACCGTGCCGAACGTGGTCCCCGAGGCCGACATTCTCGCCGCCGTGCGCCGGGTATGGGCCTCGCCGTACCGGGAACGGGGCTACCTGTGGCGGCAGCGCTACCTCCTGAACCCGGAGGACGTGTACCCGTCCCTGCTCGTGCTACGGTCCGTCGATGCCGACCTGTCGGGCGTGCTCATCACGAAGGGAATCGGGGACGGCGATGCGACCTCATCCACCGTCGCCGTGAATCGGGGAGTGGGCGGAGCGGTGGACGGGCAGGCGGCCGAGACGTGGCTGCTGCCCGGCAGCGGGGCAGACCGCCTGGTCGCTCCCGCCCGCGAGCGCTGGGCGCGGCGTCTTCCACGATCCGGAGGAGTCGATCGGGAGCGCGTCAGCTTCGAACGACCCATCCTGGACCCGGCCGCGCGGGACAGCGTGCGAACCCTGGCCGCCGCCATTCGGAATCGCCTCCCGGGCTCGCCCGGTATCGAATCGGACGGCCCGTTCGACGTCGAGTTCGGCCTTTTGGACGGTCGCCTGGTGCTGTTCCAGGTCCGTCCGTTCGTCGACAATCGCAATGCCGCATCCGAGGCCTACCTGTCCGGCCTGGATGCACGAATCGGAACCGCCAACCGCCTGATCCCTCTCCGCAATCCGGGTGCCCGGTAACATGACCTCCGTCCCGCCCACCGTGGCGGCAGGGCTCGCGCTCGCCGCCGTCCTCGCCGCCCTCGCCCCCGACCCGTATCCCATCGACGGCTACGGCCGGACCGGCATCCGTCGACTGGAACGACAGCGCCTCATCGCGGACGGCACGCTGCCCGGAACGAAGCCGCCTCCCGGTGCGCTGCTCGGATGGCGACAGATCCGCCTGCACCGCGTCTCTCCCGGGACGCCTCCCGTGGACCTGGATCGTGCCGATCCGGACCTGCAGCGCCGCGTGGAGGCCCTGTTCAGGTCACGGGACCCGAACTACGGCTTCGTCCTGGTCGACATCACGCCCGGACGGGACGCCCGCGTCGCCCGCGTCCAGTCCGAGCGCCGGTTCATGCCGGGCAGCGTCGGAAAGCTGACCATCGTCGCGGGCCTCTTCGCCGAGCTCAAACGCCTGTTCCCCGGTGACGAGGAAGCCCGTCTCGCGCTGCTGCGGAGCCGCGTGGTGCGGGGCGGCCGGTGGGTCGTTCCGAATTCGCACACCGTTCCGGTCTATGATCCCCAGACGAAGGCATTCCGCTCCCGCACGGTGCAGGAAACCGACGAATTCACGCTCTTCGAGTGGGCCGACCACATGATCTCGGCCAGCTCGAACGCGGCGGCAAGCGTGGTCTGGAAGGAGGTGATGCTGTTGCGCCATTTCGGTAGCGCCTACCCGCCCTCGCCCGCGGCCGAACAGGCCTTCTTCGCCGAAACCCGGAAGTCGGAGCTCACCGAGCTCGCGGTGGACGTCGTGAACACGCCGTTGCGGAACGCCGGCATCCCGGAGGAGGACTGGCGCCTGGGCACCATGTTCACCCGGGGAGCCACGGCGGTCGTTCCGGGGTCCAGCAGCTACGGTACGGCCCGCGGGTTTGCCCGGTACCTGCTCGCCCTGGAGGAAGGGCGAGTGGTGGATCCGTTCTCGAGCCTCGAGATCAAGAGGCTGATGTACCAGACCCAGCGCCGGATCCGGTACGCGTCCTCTCCTGCGCTCGCCGACGCGGCGGTGTATTTCAAGTCGGGCAGCCAGTACCGGTGCCGGGCCGAGGAGGGGTTCGAGTGTGGTCAGTACCGCGGAAACGTCGAGAACTACATGAACTCCGTGGCCACCGTGGAGACCGGCGACGGTCGCGTATACCTCGTGGCGGTCATGTCGAACGTGCTCCGGGTCAACTCGGCGACGGATCACCAGGCGCTGGCCACCCAGGTGGAGCGACTGCTCGCCCCGCCGCGCTGACCGCCTCCGTCACGTCACCGGGTCTTGGCCGCAACCCGGCCGCCTTCGGGCGCGCCGCGAAGCACGAACTCCGCCTCACCTACGAGATCACGCAGGATGTGCTCCCCGGACGCATCCTGTACGAGGGCGACCAGGATGTACCGGCGCCATCCCGTTCCCCACACGAGCGCCGAGTCGGCGTGCCAGTCCCGCCAGGTACCCGACTTCCGGAAAATGCGGCTTCCGGGCACCTTGTCCGACAGCGCCGCCACGAACTTGTGCCGGATGCCGGGATTCGAGAGCACCTGAAGCATGTGCATCGACCGGTCCCGGCTCACGAGCCGACCCGTGGCGGCCAGGTAGTAGAACCGGCTGACCTGGTTCACCGTGGCGGCATGCGAGATGTTGCGCAGGGGATCCCCGTGCCGCTCGCCGGTCTTCGCGTACCGCTTCCCGACCCAGAGCCCACCGCCATGACCGGCATCGTAGAGCCGGTAGCGGGGATCCATCAGCACCTCGGCGATCTGGTCCATGCCCACGCGATCGATCATCG
>JAHEEH010000035.1 GCA_024640835.1 Bacteroidota bacterium | reverse complement strand
GGTGCTCTCCCCCTTGTAGTGGATGATGCGGGTCTCGGGGGTGTAGTGGATGGTCCACCCCGCCTGCTGGATCCGGAAGCACAGGTCCAGGTCTTCCCCGTACATGAAGAACGCCTCGTCGAACATTCCCGCGCCCGTGGGCCCGGGTCCGCCCGGATCGCCGAACAGAGCCGCCCTGCGCACGAGCATGCACGACCCCGAAAGCGCGTCGACCTCGGCCTCCTGGTCGCGGGGAAGGAAGGTCATGTTGTACCGGCCGAAGACGGGGCTGCGCGGGAAAAGCCGGCCGAGGCCCGACATCCGGAAGAACGCCACGCGGGGCGTCGGAAAGGCCCGACGACTCTCCGGCGCGAACGTTCCGTCGGGGTTGAGGATCTGGCACCCCACCGCGCCCGCTCCGGGGTGATCGTCCATGAAGCGGACGAGCGTCGTGAGCGTGTCCTCCTGGAGGATGGTGTCGGGGTTCAGAATCAGGATGTGGCGGCCGCGCGACGCGCGCACGGCCTGGTTGTTGGCACCTCCGAATCCCGCGTTGCGTTCGTTGGCGATGAGACGAACGTGGGGAAACCGGGACCGGACCATGGGCACGGAGCCGTCCACCGAGTTGTTGTCCACGACGATCACCTCGACCCGCAGGCCGCGCGAAGCGCGCTCCACGGACCGCAGCGTCTGGCTGAGGAATTCCCGCACGTTGTAGTTGACGATGACGACCGAGACATCGGGCGTCCCGTCCTCGGACGGCGTCGGGGATATGTCTGCTCGCTCCGTGGACATGCGGCGAAGATACGCAGGTCGGCCCGTCGGGATGCCTGTCCGCTGCAGGCGCCCGGGCGCGGTGGTCCCATGCCGGGGGAACGGACGGGGTCCGTATCATGCGCCCCGTTCCCGCACGCAGCCTCCCCGCCATGCGCCCGACCACGACGTACCGGACCGAGGTGCGCACCCTGGTGCGCCTGGCGGGGCCCGTGGTGTTGACACAGGTGGCCCAGATCTCGCTGGGTTTCGTCGACACGGTCATGGTCGGACAGCTCGGTGCCGAACAGCTGGCCGGCGTCGCCCTGGGGAATACGGTCTTCTTCACGCTCATCATCATGTGCATGGGCGTCGTGCTTGCGGTGGGCCCCATGGTGTCCCAGGCCTACGGCGCGGGTACGGACGAGCCCATCGGCCGGACCGTGCGCCAGGGGCAATGGCTCTCGCTCGTGCTGGCGGTCGGATTCATGCTCATCGTGTGGAACATCCGCCCGGTCCTCCTCGCCCTCGGCCAGCAGGCGGCGACCGTCGATCTCGCGGTGTCGTATCTGCATGCGATCGTATGGGGCGCGTTTCCCTTCCTGGCGTTCGTCGGATTCCGCTCGTTCATCGAAGGCGTGTCCAGGCCGAGACCGGTGACCGTGATCGCGTTCGCGGGGGTGGGCATGAACGTCTTCGCGAACTGGGTCCTGATGTACGGCAAGCTGGGATTTCCCGCGATGGGCATCGTGGGAACGGGCTGGGCGAGCACGATCGTCTTCTGGCTCGATTTTGCGCTCATTCTCGGGTACGTGGCCTCCCAGTCGGAATTCCGGCGCTTCCGGATCTTCGAGAAGCTGGGACGCCCCGATCCGACGTATTTCCGGGAGCTCTTCCGGATCGGGTGGGCGATCGGCGCTTCGTTCGGCATCGAGACGAGCATGTTCATGGCCACCGTCATGATGATGGGCTGGATCGGCACGGCTGCCCTCGCGGCGCACCAGGTGGCGATGCAGTGCGCGTCCTTCACGTTCATGGTGCCGCTGGGGATCGGCATCGCGACCTCGGTCCGTGTCGGGCAGGCCGAGGGACGCGGAGACCGCGAGGGAGTCCGGCTTGCCGGCACGGTGGGACTCTCGCTGTCGATCCTCTTCATGGGCGTGGCCGCCCTCGGTTTCTGGCTCGCGCCCCGATTCATCGTGGGCCTGTACCTGGACCTGGACGCCCCGGCGAACGCCGGGGTGATCGTACTGGCCGTGACGCTCCTCCGGGTCGCGGCCGTCTTCCAGGTCTTCGACGGGATCCAGGTGACGGCTGCGGGCGCACTCCGCGGCCTCAAGGACACCCGGGTCCCCATGTTCATCTCGGGGGTTTCGTACTGGATCGTGGGGCTCGCGGGCGCGTCCTGGATGGCCTTCGGCCTGGACCTGGGGCCGGCAGGACTGTGGTGGGGGCTCGTTCTCGGTCTCTCGACATCGGCGGTCCTGCTGCTGGCGCGGTTTCGGGCCATGTCCTCCCCGGAAGGGGCTGCCGGCTGAAAATTCCGATCTCCGGGCGTGCATGACCCTGGGCCGTGCCGTATGTTTTAAGACTCTGTCATCAGGTCACACGGGCCTTTCTACCCCCGTCCATGGCTCAGATATTCCCGAAGGGTGCCAACCGGTTGCCGGCGATCTCGATCGTCGGAGTTCTGGGGGGCGGGATCTTCGCCATCCTTCTCGTCTGGTACTATTTCTCGCCGGAATACACGGACGTCGGGTACGCTCCGGAGCAGCCCGTCGCCTACAGCCATCGCCTGCACGCGGGGCAGCTCGGCGTGAAATGCCAGTACTGCCACAACTGGGTCGAGACGGCTCCGCACGCGAACGTGCCGTCCACGCAGACGTGCATGAACTGTCACAGCCAGATCCGGACGGAGTCGCTCAAGCTGCTCCCGGTCCGTGAGAGCTGGGCCACGGGTGGTTCCATACCGTGGGTGAAGATCCACCAGTTGCCCGAGTACGTGCACTTCGCCCACAACGTCCACGTCACGGCCGGCGTGGGCTGCGAGACCTGCCACGGCCGGGTGGACCGGATGGAAGTGGTCGCCCTGTCGGAGCCGCTCTCCATGGGATGGTGCCTCGAGTGCCACCGCCAGCCGGAGCTGTATCTGCGGCCCGCGAGGGAGGTGACCACCATGGGCTTCGTGCAGCCGGCCGATTTCGTACGGCGCAACCTGGAGCGCATTCGCACCGAGAATATCCAGCCGCCCACCAATTGCTCCGCCTGCCACTACTAGGGATTGGATTCCCGTCCCTGCGGATGACGGTCCGCCCCCGGACCTCCCCGCCCCCGAAACCGACCGGAAGATGATCGAGCTTCCCGTACTGCCCACCATGCCTTCCGAGGACGCTGCACCGCGGTCCCGGTTCTGGCGAAGCGTCCAGCAGCTGCAGGGTGATCCGGCCTATTCGGCGTTCACCGGCAGCGAGCTGCTGCCCGAGGCCCAGGGCCCACCCTCGGAGACGTCGCGTCGACAGTTCCTGCAGATCATGGGGGCCTCGATGGCCCTTGCGGGTCTGACCGCCTGCCGCAAGCCGGTCGAGGCGATCATGCCGTTCGCGCAGAAGCCCGAGGAGATGATTCCGGGTGTGCCGATGCAGTACGCGACGGGCATGGAATTCCGCGGCACGCTCCGTCCCCTGGTGGTCGAGTCGACCGACGGGCGTCCCACGAAGATCGAGGGCAATCCGGAGCATCCCGAGTCGAACGGATCGACCGGCGTGTTCGAGCAGGCTTCGCTTCTCGCACTGTACGATCCGGACCGATCCCGGGACGTCCTGCTGGACGGCGTCGCGTCGGACTGGAACGCGTTCGTCCGCTTCGCCGCGGAGCGTCATGCCGAGAGGGCGACCGGAAGGCTCGCCGTGCTCGTGCGCGCGTCCTCCTCCATGACCCGTCTCGCGCTCCGGAGCGAGCTGGAGGCGGCCTGGCCCGGTCTCCGCTGGGTGGAGTACGACGCCGTCGCCGACGAGGCGCGCCGCGCATACGGGATGGGGCGTCGAAACGCCGTGCGCCCCCGCTTCCATTTCGACAGGGCCCGGGTCATCCTGAGCCTGGACGGCGACTTCCTGGACTCCACGGACCCCGATCACCTGCACAACACGCGTGGGTTTGCCCGGTCGAGAGCGGTGGACGAGACCGGCGAGATGAGCCGCCTGTACGTGGCCGAAAGCGTGTACACGGTGACCGGCGGAGCAGCGGACCACCGCCTCGCGGTGCGCCGTTCCGATCTTCCGGCCTTTGCCGCGGCGATCGCCCGCCGCCTCGGCGTGGGCGCCGGCGGAGCCGCGAGCGCCTGGACGGACCATCCCTGGGTGGTCGCGGTAGCGGATGACCTGGCGCAAGCCGGACCGCGCGGCCTGGTCGTCGCCGGTGACGACCTGGCGGCGCAGCAGCTCGCGTTCGCGATGAACCTGGCGCTGGGGGCGACAGGCACCACGGTCGACGTGCTCGACACGGGGGTCGCCGAATTCCGGTTGGACCAGGCCGCCGAGCTCGAGACGCTGATCGCCGACATGCTCCGGGGCGAAGTGGACACGCTGCTTCTCGTCGATGTCAACCCCGTGTACGACCTGCCGTCCTCGTACGGCTTCAGGGAGGCGATGGCCCGGGTCCCCGACACCGTGCATGCGGGCCTCCACCTGGACGAGACCGCGGTCGCGGCTCGCTGGCATGTGCCGCTCACGCATTACCTGGAGGCGTGGAGCGACGGACGCGCGTACGGCGGAACCATGTCGGTCGTTCAGCCGCTCATCGCACCGCTCTACGAGGCGGCCCACTCCGCCATCGAGATCCTCGGGCTCCTCGCATCGGGTATCGATCGGAGCGGTTACGATCTGGTCCGGCGGACCTGGGGACCGTTGATCGGTCCGGATTTCGAGACGTCGTGGAGGAGGGTGATCCACGACGGATTCCTGCCCGGCACCGCACACCCCGCGGTCGCCCCGGGTACGGAGACGGTCGATCCGCTGCAGTCCGCGCTCGAGGCGCTGGCGGAAGGCGGGGCGCCTGCAGCCGCCGCCACGCCGGGGCTCGAGGTCGTGTTCCATGCCGATTCCAGGCTGTTCGACGGTTCGTTCGCCAACAACGCCTGGCTCCAGGAACTGCCCGATGCCGTCTCGAAGGTCGTCTGGGACAACGTCGCACTCATGAGTCCGGCCACTGCCCGGTCGCTGGACGTGCGGGTCGAACTGGTGAACGGCAAGCATCATGCGGACCGTGTGCAGATCGCGACGCCGGACGGATCGGTCGACCTGCCGGTCTGGATTCTGCCCGGGCTCGCCGACGATTCCGTGCACGTGACGCTCGGCTATGGCCGGGAGATCACCTCGCGACGCGCCCGGCGTGGAGGGAACCTCTTCGATCTGGACCACCGGACCGACGTCTACGGGCAAGGGGCGGTGGCGACGGGCATCGGCGTTTCCGTGGCGCCCATCCGTCCCCGCTCGATGGCCACCGTGGTGAGCGAGTCGGTATCGATCACGCGCTCGGGCGGCGACTATCTCGTGGCTTCCACGCAGGACCACGGCGCGCTTCCGGAAGACAGCGCCGAGGCCATGAACCGCGGACTGTACCGCCAGGCTACCCTGGAGGAGTACCGCGCGAACCCGGGCTTCGTGTCCGATTCCGAGCCTGAACCGATCCGGGAGGACTGGGCGGACTACCCCGCTCTCTGGCAGAACGCCCATCCGGCGGACCAGCCCGCCACGAAGGACAATCCGTACTCGCCCTACCAGTGGGGAATGGTCATCGACCTGAACGCGTGTACGGGGTGCAACGCCTGTCTCGTGGCATGCCAGGCCGAGAACAACATCCAGGTGGTGGGCAAGGACCAGGTGAGCCGCGGACGCGAGATGCACTGGATCCGCCTGGACCGCTATTTCGTGGGTGACGGGGCCGAGGGCTCCCCCGAGATGGTCGTGCAGCCGGTGCCGTGCATGCACTGCGAGAACGCACCCTGCGAGTCGGTCTGTCCGGTCGCCGCGACGGTCCACTCGCCCGACGGCACCAACCAGATGATCTACAACCGGTGCATCGGCACGCGCTACTGCGCGAACAACTGCCCGTACAAGGTGCGCCGGTTCAACTACTACAACTGGACCGGGACGCTGCCGGAGTCGCTGCACATGGCGAGCAATCCCAACGTGACGGTGCGCTCGCGCGGAGTCATGGAGAAGTGCTCGTACTGCATCCAGCGCGTGCGCGAGGCCAACCGTCGCTCGAATCTCGAGAATCGCCCCATTCGCGACGGCGAGGTCGTGACCGCCTGCCAGCAGGCCTGCCCGGCGGGTGCGATCGTATTTGGAGACCTCGCCGATCCGGAGAGCCGCGTCGCGGCCGGCCGGCGCAACCCGCGCCGGTACGAGCTGCTGGCGGAGCTTTCCGTGAAGCCGCGGACCAGCTACCTGGGCCGCATCCGCAACCCCAACCCGCGCCTGGAGCACCAAGCCTGATCCGGCCGGCAGAGCCATCGAATCCCCGACCATTCCCGACGCCCCGTGAGCACGGTACCCCATAGCGCCCAGACGGCCCAGGCGATCGACGATCCGCCGCTGTTCGGGGCCGACCTGTCGTTCCACGACGTCACCGAGCTGGTCTCGCACCACACCGAGAAGAAGACTCCGACGGCGTGGTTCGGAGCGTTCGCGCTCGCGAATGCCGGCCTTCTCCTGCTCGTCGCCATGATCGCCTACCTGTTCTGGAACGGGACGGGCGTCTGGGGACTGAACAATCCGGTCGGCTGGGGCTATGCCATCGTCAACTTCGTCTTCTGGGTCGGTATCGGTCACGCGGGCACCCTGATCTCGGCGATCCTCTTCCTGTTCAGGCAGCCGTGGCGCACCGCGATCAACCGATCGGCCGAAGCGATGACGATCTTCGCCGTGATGTGCGCGCTGATCTTTCCGACGATCCACGTCGGACGCGTGTGGGTGATCTACTGGACGCTGCCCATCCCCAACCAGATGGAGATGTGGCCGCAGTTCAAGAGTCCGCTGCTGTGGGACGTGTTCGCCGTCTCCGTCTACTTCATGGTGTCGGCCACGTTCTGGTACGTCGGGATGGTGCCCGACCTGGCGTCCCTTCGCGACCGCGCGCGGTCGCTCTGGCGCAGGCGGGTATTGGGCGTCCTCTCCATGGGCTGGAGCGGTGCGAACCGGCACTGGCGCAACTACGAGAAGGCCTACCTGCTTCTCGCGGCACTCGCCACGCCCCTCGTGCTCTCGGTGCACTCGGTCGTCTCGTTCGACTTCGCGGTCTCCATCGTCCCGGGGTGGCACACGACCATCTTCCCGCCCTACTTCGTGGCGGGCGCCATCTTCTCGGGCTTCGCCATGGTGGTGACCCTGCTGGTCATCTCGCGGAAGGTGTACGGGCTCGAGAACATCATCACCGTGAATCACCTGGAGAAGATGAACATCATCATCCTTCTCACGGGCACGATCGTGGGCTTCGCCTACATCACGGAGTTCTTCATCGCCTGGTATTCGGGTGTGCCGTACGAGCAGTACGCGTTCCTGAACCGGGCCTTCGGTCCGTATGCGTGGGCGTACTGGATCATGATGTCCTGCAACCTGCTGTTCCCGCAGTTCTTCTGGTTCAAGAAGCTGCGCCGCTCGATCCCGTTCATGTTCGCGGTCTCGATCACCACGAACATCGGCATGTGGTTCGAGCGGTTCGTCATCACGGTGACCTCGCTTCACCGGGACTACCTGCCGAGTTCGTGGGACTACTATTCGCCTACGGCGGTCGACATCCTGACGTTCGTCGGGACGTTCGGGCTCTTCTTCACCCTCTTCCTGCTCTTCCTCCGGTTCGCCCCCATGGTGGCGATGGCGGAGGTGAAATACGTGATGCCGCAGGCGGACCCGCACTTCTACGAAGGACACGGCGACGGGCGGGCGGGCGCGGACGAGCCGGAGGTGGCTCCGTCCGTTTCTCCGACCTCCTGACCTTCAGCCGAGGAGCGACATGAGCACACTCAAGGCAATCATCGGCGACGTCAAGGCGTCCATGGGCATCTTCGATGGCCGGGACGACGATCTGTACGGGCTCCTGGCCGAGTTCCGGAATCCCGGGGCCCTCTACGAGGCGGCCGGGGCCGTCCGGAAGGCGGGCTATCGCCGGTTCGACGTGCACAGCCCTTTCCCCATTCACGGCATGGATCGGGCGATGGGCCTGGGCAATTCCCGCGTGGGCTGGTTCACGGCCCTGGGGGGCGCGGCCGGCTTGACGCTCGGCGTATGGCTGCAGTGGTGGACCGGATCCGTGGACTACCCGCTCAACATCAGCGGGAAGCCGTTCTTCGCGGTCGAACCGTCCATTCCGATCATTTTCGAGCTCACCATCCTGTTCGCCGCGCTGACCGCGGTGATTTCCATGTTTGCGCTCAACGGCCTGCCCAGGCCGTACAATCCCCTCTTTTATTCGAAGCGGTTCGCCCGGGCGACGGATGACGGATTCTTCCTGCACGTCGCCGCCAGTGATCCACGGTTCGGACTCGAGGAGACGGAGCAGCTGCTTCGCGACCTGGGAGCGACCCACGTCGAGATTCTCCATGACCGAGGCACGACGGACGGCCATGACGAATAGCCCCAAGATCCTCGGATTCGTACACGGCGCCGTGCGGGGCGCGGTGGTGCTGGCGGCCGTGCTCCTCGTGACGGGCTGCCGTGGCAACCTGTCCCGCAAGCCTCCCGTGCACGTCAATCCGAACATGGACCGGCAGGAGAGGCTCGATCCCCAGGAACGCTTCGCCTTCTTCGCGGACGGCCGGGCCATGAGGCCGCACGTTCCGGGAACGGTCGCCCGGGGATTTCTTCGGGAGGATACGCGCTTCTATTCCGGCCGGGAGGCGGACGGTTCCTTCGTGGATCGCGCCCCGGTTCCCGTGACCCGCGACCTGCTCGAGCGTGGGCGCGACCGCTTCACGATTTTCTGCTCCATGTGCCATGGTGACGCAGGCGATGGCCAGGGCATCATCATGACCGGAGGCTACGGGTTCGTCCCGGCGCCCACGTATCACTCCGAGACCCTGCGCGCACAGCCGGACGGGTACCTGTTCGACGTGCTGTCCCACGGCGTGCGGACCATGCCGGGCTATGCCCAGCAGGTGCCCGTCGCGGACCGATGGGCGATCGTGGCCTACGTGCGGGCGCTGCAGCGCAGCCAGTGGGCCGCCGAAGGGGACGTGCCCCCGGGAGTCCTTTCCACCATGCAAACGACGGGAGGCCCGACGCCGTAGGCGTCTCCAGGCCCCCGAACACGTTCGATGGAGAATTCGGTTCGTAAGAGCAACCCGTTGATGTGGCTTCTGGACCCCGTCCGTCCGACGCGGGACGGTGCCCAGCGTGCATTCCGCTACGCGTGGAGCGGGCTCGGCTGGATGGTCCCGGCCGGCATCGGCCTGGCCGCCCTGGTGGTGACGCTCGTCGGGTGGGTCGGATCGCCGCGCCAGTTCTATTTCTCGTACCTGGTCGCCTGGTCGTTCTGCCTTTCGTTGACCCTCGGCGCCCTGTTCTTCGTGATGATCCAGCACCTGACGCGGGCGCGGTGGAGCGTCGTGGTGCGCAGGATTCCGGAAGCGCTGGCCTGGTCGTTCCCCCTGCTCGCCGTTCTCGGCATCCCGCTGCTCTTCGGGCTGCACGATCTGTATCACTGGACCCATCACGAGCTGGTGGATCCTTCGAGCGCGGAGTTCGATCCCGTGCTCGCCGGCAAGGCGGGGTACCTCAACGTGCCGTTCTTCCTGGCGCGGATCGCGTTCTACTTCCTGGCCTGGTCGATCATCGCCTGGCGCCTGTACACGTGGTCGGTCCGTCAGGACGTCGATGGCGATCCGCGGCACACCGTGAAGATGCGCCGGACGTCGGCCTGGGGCCTGGCGCTGACGGCGGTCACGACGGCCTTCGCCAGCTACGACCTGCTGATGTCGCTGGATCCGCACTGGTTCTCGACGATCTTCGGCGTCTACTTCTTCGGCGGGTCGTTCATGGCCATCATGGCGCTCATGATCGTGGTCGCCCGGGTATTCCAGCGAGGAGGCATGCTGCAGCAGGCCGTGTCGGCGGAACACTACCAGGACCTGGGCAAGTTCTTGTTCGGGTTCGTCGTGTTCTGGGCCTACATCGCCTTCAGCCAGTACATGCTGATCTGGTACGGTGACCTCCCGGAGGAGACGCAGTGGTTCATGGACCGGTTCGCGAACGGCTGGGAGAGCCTGAGC
>JAHEEH010000407.1:665-2815 GCA_024640835.1 Bacteroidota bacterium | reverse complement strand
TCGTCGAGGTGGTGAACGAGCCCCTGCATCAGCCGCCGGATGCATCGCACGAGGGCAAGTACATCGACGCGCTGGGCGGTGCAGCGGGACGGGCCTGGATCATGAACGCGTTCCGGATGGCGAGGACCTACTTCCCGAACTCCCGGCTCATGATCAACGACTACGGGATCGTGGACAACGCGGGCAACGCGCAGAATCTCCTCGCGATCGTGCAGCAGCTCCAGACCGAGGACCTCATCGACATCATCGGGGTGCAGGCCCACGCGTTCTCGACCCGCAACGCGTCGGCCAGCGCGATGCGGAGCAACCTGGACCGCCTCGCCACGTCGGGCCTCCCGATCCACGTGACCGAACTCGACATCGACTCGCAGAAGCCGGACGGCTCGCTCTCGGAAGCCATGCAGTACCAGGAGTACATGCGGGTCTTTCCCGTCCTGTGGGAGCATCCGGCGGTCGAGGGCATCACGCTCTGGGGGTGGCGTTGCGGCCTGTGGCGGAATACGCAGGGCGCCTTTCTCGTTAACGACTGCCCTCCCCCGCTCAGCTCGGGCAACGGCAACGAGCGCTTCGCGCTGGCCTGGCTGCGGGGCTACGTTCCGGTCCTCCTCGGTACGGACGACCCTGCGGCCGCGCTGCCGGAGGACTTCCGCCTGCTCGGCAACTACCCGAACCCCTTCAACCCCCGGACCACGATCTCGTACGAGCTCTCGAGGCCGGGTATCGTCCGCCTCGACGTCTTCGACCTGGCCGGTCGCACGGTGACCACGCTCGTCGACGGACTCCAGCCGGCCGCCCGGCACCGCGTCGACTGGGACGGAACGGACGCCCTCGGACGACCGGTGCCGAGCGGAGTCTACCTGTATCGGCTGACGCTGTCGGGGACGCGGTCGCAGGCCGCCACGCGGCCCATGGTGGTGGTCAAGTAGAAGGCGGGCATCGCGAGTACGATATTCCCTCACCCTGCCGCCTGCTTCCATGAACGCTCTCCGCCTCCTCGCCCTGGCCGGCCTCCTTGCCCTGGCGTCCGATGCAGCCGCCCAGCGCCTCGAATCGGGTCCCCAGATCCTGACCTTCTACTCGGACGTCGACGACACCGAGCAGCCGTACGCGATCTACCTGCCCCGGAATTTCGACGAGTCGCGCGCGTATCCGCTGGTCGTCAGCCTGCACGGCGCGGGCTCCAACCACCGGCTGAACCTGAAGCGCGTGTTCGGGAAGACGAACACGATGGGTGAGAACGACGTGGAGGCCAGTCGCTATTTCCCGGAATGGCGCGACGTGGATTACATCGTGGCCTCTCCGCTCGCCCGCGGCACCATGGGATACCAGGGCGTGGCCGAAAAGGACGTGATGGACATGCTGGCCGACGTGGAGCGCCGCTTCACCATCGACCCGAACCGACGCTACCTGACCGGCCTGTCGATGGGCGGCGGGGGAACGTTCTGGATCGCCCTCACGCGTCCCGACCTGTGGGCCGCGATCGTGCCCGTCTGTCCGGCGGTACCGGTCGAAGCGGAGCCGCTGGCCATGAATCTCCTGAACGTTCCCGTATACATCCACCAGGGCGACGCCGACCCGGCCGTCCGCCCCGAGCGGACCCGGGCGTGGGTGCAGCGCCTGAAGGACGTGGGCGTCGACGTGACCTACGAGGAGTACCCGGGCGTGGGCCACGACAGCTGGACGCAGGCCTACGCGGACGGCCGGGTGTTCGACTGGTTCGATGGCCACGTACGGGATCCGTACCCGACCCGCGTGCGGCTTAACGCCTTCAGCTATGCCTACGCGAGCGCCTACTGGGTCCGCATCGACGACCTGGCGCCGGGCGAGGTCGCGCGGGTCGATGCCCGCTTCATGGGCATCGGCAATCTCTCCATCAGTACCCACGGCACGCGGGGCCTGACACTGCTCCTCGAGGGCCACCCGTCCGTCGTCTTCGGCGACCTGCTCGCCATCGACATCGACGGGCAGCGTCTGTCGGTCCGCGCGGGCGAGACCGTCAGCCTGCACCGGGACGCGGCCACCTGGGCGCCCGGGCCGTTCCGGCCGTCTCCCACCGCCAAGAAGGCCTATTCCGAAGGCCCGATCCGGGCCGCCGTCGCAGAACGTCACGTGTACGTCTACGGCACCGCGGACAACCCGGCACCCGAGGT
>JAHEEH010000407.1:0-655 GCA_024640835.1 Bacteroidota bacterium | reverse complement strand
AAGGCGGCCGAGTGGTCCGCGTACCGCGGATGGTTCATGGGGAGGATTGGCGTCTACCCGCGCGTGACGTCCGACCGCGGGGTCCGGCAGAGCGACCTGGACGAGGCCAACCTGGTGCTGTTCGGAACGGCCGAGACGAACACGATCATCGCGCAGATGTCCGACCGGCTGCCGCTCCACATGACCGGCGGCTTCGACACGCACGGCCTGGTGTACGTGTACCCGGTGAACGATCGCTACGTGCTCGTGAACTCGGGGCTCGCGTGGTGGACCCCCGATCCGGCCGCGCAGGCCAATCCGTTCTCGTCGGGCCTTCCGGCGCTCATGCTGGGTGATCTCCAGGACTACCTCCTGTTCGGGGGCCATCCAGGCGACCGCGTGGTCTCCGGGCTGTTCGATCAGGACTGGAAGCTGACGCCCGAGGCGGAGGAGGCGTTCACGGCGTCGAACATCGTGCGGGTCACCACCGTTCAATGACCCGATGCGCACCGGGTGATCCGTCATGAAACTGGCCCTCGTCACGGGAGCCTCCAGCGGCATCGGGGCTGCCACCGCGCGGGAAATGGCCCGGATGGGGTACCGCGTGGTCCTGGTGGCCCGGTCGCGGGAGCGGCTCCGGGAGGTCGCCGAGTCGATCGGTGACGCGGCATCGGTG
>JAHEEH010000406.1 GCA_024640835.1 Bacteroidota bacterium | reverse complement strand
GGATTGCGGACCCCGCACTGGCCGTTGCCGACGCCTACGTCACCGCGCGCGCGCTGGGCGCCGCCGTATCGTCACTTCCCTTCGACCTGGTCCTGACCGGGTCCGTTTCGAGCGACGGTGGATCGGGCGCAGTGGGCGGTATGCTCGCCGAACGGCTCGGGATTCCCCAGGTGGCGCTCGCGACGAAGCTGTCGGTCGCCGGGGGCACCGCCCGCGTGCAGCACGAAGTGGAAGGCGGGATGGAGCGCGTGGTCGACGTGGATCTGCCGGTGCTCGTGTCCGTGCAGACGGGCATCAACGAGCCCCGCTACGTGTCCATCCGGGGCATCCGGAAGGTCGCCGACGTCCAAATACCGGTGCTGTCGGCAGCGGACATCGGCCTGGACTCCGATTCTCTGAAGGATCGCTGGATCACGACAAGCGAAGTGTTTCTTCCGCCGGCGGGCGCCTCCGCCGAGATCCTTTCGGGAAGCCTGGACGAAGTGGCCGACCAGCTGATTGGCCGGCTGAAGCAGAACGGAGGGCTGTAGCGATGCGCAGGATATTCGTACTGGTCGACCGGGCGGGCGACGGAATCGACGACTCGGCCTGGGAGCTGGCGACGGCTGCGCGCAGCGCCGGAGACGCCTCCGTCACCGGCGTCGTGCTGGGCACGGACGTGTCTCCCCTCCTGCCGCAGCTCACCGCGTGGTTCGATGAGATCGTGGCCATCGAGAACCCGATGCTGGCCGTCCCCGACGGGGACCTGTCGGCGGCCGTGCTGACTCCGCTCGTCCGTCGCGAGGAGCCGAGCTGCGTGCTCGCCGCGCACTCGAACCATGCCATGGATTACGTGCCGTCCCTGGCCGTGCGGCTGGACCGGCCCCTTCTCGTGGATTGCCTCTCCGTCGATCTCGCCGGGGACGCGGTCACGGCCGTGCGACCGGCCTTCGGGGGCAAGGTCCACGCTAGAGTGAGCGCATCGCCGTCCAGCACCGGGACCATCGTCACCATGCGTCCGGGCGCCGTTCGGCCGGGAGCGTGCCCGGAAGTCGGCGGTTCCGTTCGACGGGAGGCCATGCCCGAGGGCATCACGGCGCGCAGGCGCTTCGTCGAAACGGTCGCGGGTGACGCCGGCGAGGTCGACATCAGCCAGGCCGAGCGGCTGATTGCGGTTGGCCGGGGCCTGGAGGACCAGGAAAGCCTCGAGATGATCGAGGAGCTGGCCCGGGCGCTGGGCGCCGAGATAGCCTGCTCGCGGCCCGTCGTGGACAAGCAGTGGTTGCCCAAGAGCCGGCAGGTCGGCACGTCCGGCAAGACCGTCAAGCCGAAGGTCTATTTCGCGATCGGCATCAGCGGGTCATTCCAGCATATCGGCGGCGTCAAGGGGGACCCCTTCCTGGTGGCCGTGAACAAGGATCGCAAGGCGCCCATCTTCTCCATAGCGGACGTCGGCATCGTGGCCGATCTGTACGATTTCGTACCCGTCCTCACCGACAAGATCCAATCCCTCAAGGGCTGAGCAGTGCCATGGACTTCGAACTGACCAAGGAACAGAAGGAAATACAGCAGGCCGCGCGCGAATTCGCGAAGGGCGAGTTCGACAAGGACCTCGCGCTCGAGCTCGATCAGAAGCACGAATACCCGGCCGGCATATGCAGGAAGGCGGCCGAGGAGGGCTTCATCGGGCTGCATTACCCGGTCGAATACGAGGGATCCGGCTACGGATGCCTCGAGAACGTGCTGGTCGTGGAGGAATTCTGCCGACGGGACTCGTCGATCGGAGCCGCGCTGATGCTGGCCGACTTCGCGTCGGAGTGCATCCTGCGGTTCGGAAGTGAGGAGCAGAAGAAGAAGTACCTGCCGATGGTCGCGCAGGGCGAGGCCATCTCCGGGGGCGCGATCACCGAGCCCGACCATGGCAGCGATATCACCTCGATGAACACGACCGCCGTCCGGGACGGCGACGACTGGGTGATCAACGGCGTCAAGACCTTCATCACGAATGCCGGGATCGCCGCATTCTACGTCGTCATCTGCCAGACCGAACCCGAGGCCGGACATCGTGGCCAGTCCATGATTCTCGTCCCCGCCGACGCCCCCGGGCTGGAGACGGCCGACGTGGGTCACAAGATGGGCATCCGGATGATCCCGACCGGCGAGCTGTCGTTCCGGGACGTGCGCGTTCCGGCGGCGAACCTCATCGGAACCGAGGGCAAGGGTTTCTACCAGATCCTGGAGTTCTTCGACGAGAGCCGCGTGGAAACGGCGGCGCAGGGACTGGGCACCGCGCAGGGCGCCTTCGACCGCGCACTCGAATACGTGAAGAAGCGGGAGCAGTTCGGGAAGAAGATCGCCGAGTTCCAGGCCACGCAGCACAAGCTGGCGGACATGGCGACGAAGATCGAACTCGCACGGCTCATCACGTACAAGGCCGCCTGGAATTTCGACCAGGGGCGAATCGATCCGAAGCTGACCTCCATGGCCAAGTGGTACGCCGGACGGACGGCCGTCGAGGTGGCCGACGAGGCGATCCAGCTGCTCGGCGGGTACGGATACATGGCGGAGTACGAGGTGGAGCGGTTCTACCGGGACGCGAAGATCTGCGAGATCTACGAGGGGACGAAGGAAATCCAGAAGCACACGATCGCGGGAGCAGTCATCGGAAAGCTCAGGTAGAGCCCGCCAGGCAGCTCGCTGCACCATCGGCAGCCGGATGGGGATTGTAATTGTGCCCGCCTCGTCATGAAGGGCAACTCGTGACCGGTAGGATCCCGAGACGGCGGGCTACACACGAATTCGGCACGTAAGGCGCCGCACCGGATCAACGCGGGTCAACGCGG
>JAHEEH010000405.1 GCA_024640835.1 Bacteroidota bacterium | reverse complement strand
CCCTTCACGAAGCGGTCGGCCAGGAAGATGCCGGCCTCCGGGTCGAAGAGCTGCTGCTCGGTGCGCGTCACGAACGCGTCCCTGCGGGCGAGCGTGCGGAAGAAGTCCTGGCTGGTCTCGGCGTGCGTCGGGCTCGTCGTGCGCCCGTAGTAGTCGAAGCTCATCCCGAACCCGCGGAACGCCTCGACGATCTGCGGATGATACCGGTCGACGATGTCCTGCGGCTCGACGCCCTCGTTCCGCGCCCGGACCATGATGGCCACGCCCATCTCGTCGGACCCGCAGATGTACACGACGTCGCGCCCCTTAAGGCGCTGGTAGCGGACGTAGAGGTCCGCGGGCAGGTACGCGCCGGCCAGGTGGCCGATGTGGATCGGGCCGTTCGCGTACGGCAGCGCCGACGTGACCAGGATGCGCTCGGGGTTTTCGGAGTGTTCGCGGGGCATGCTTGCTGAGGCGGGACGATCGCTGGTAGAACGCTGGAAGATCGGGTGGAACGCGCCGGATCGCGGTTTGATGCGGGCTCGACGCCGCGCCGCCGGGACGGGGGCGCCGGGAAGATAACCGTGCATTTCTTGCAAGGCGCGCAGGATATGCAGGGTTATGGTCGGCAAGAACCCCGAGGCATGAATCCCGCCGACCGTGGATACGGCGCCCCCGAACCTGGACAAACCTGTCCAAACCTTCACACGCTTGCCGGGAATCCCCGACAGCAGCCTTTCACGAATTGGAGCAGTTTCGCCACTCCCTCTCCGCCGATGACGGCCCTTACGCCAGTTCCCCGCTCCAGGCTCGTTCGGATCCTTCTCTGGATCCTTGCCACGATCATCATGGTCTCCGCCGCCACCTACCAGCGGACGACCGGTCCCACCTACCCGCTGAGCGGGACCGCCACCGTGTCGGGCCAAGAGATCGAGTACTCGCTTCTGCGCTCCCAGACCACGGATTCCGATGCCCTGATCGCCGTGCCCCGTCCCGCGGGCGACGTGCAGGGCGTGCTGCATTACAAGCGGTTCGGCACCGACGATCTGTTCACCGGGCTCCCGATGACCGTGCGGGGCGACTCGCTGGTAGGCTTCCTGCCGGCCCAGCCTCCCGCGGGCAAACTCTCGTATGCGGTCGAACTGGTCGCCGGCGGGGAGTACGTGCGCATCCCCGAGGGCGAGGTCGTGGTCATCCGCTTCAAGGACCCGGTCCCCCTGGGCGTCCTTCTCTCCCACGTGGCCGCCATGTTCTTCGCGATGCTGATCGGCGTGCGCGCGGCGCTCGCGGCGCTTTTCGATCCGGTCCAGACGCCGAAGCTCACGTGGACGGCCCTGTTCCTGATGACGCTCGGCGGAATGATCCTGGGGCCCATCGTGCTCAAGTACGCATTCGGCATGTACTGGACGGGCTGGCCGATCGGCACCGATCCGACGGACAACAAGACGCTCGCGATGTGGGGAGCGTGGATCGTGGCCGGCGTGCTGTACATGATTCGACCCGGGCAGATGCAGCAGGTCAAGCGGATCGTGGTCGTCCTCGCGACGATCGTCATGCTGGCCGTGTACATGATTCCGCACTCGATCGGCGGGACGGAGCTCGACTACGAGGCCCTGGACCAGGGTGCGACGATGGAAGAGGCGATCGGCAACCCCGGCGACCAGCGATAGGCGGAACCTGGAGATCAGCGCCAGGCGGAACCCGGAGATTACCGGCAGGCGGAACCTGGAGTTCTGCGGCAGGCGTGACCCGGGCCGTCAGCTCCGGAAGGAACACCGCCGCGCGTACCGGGTGGGATCGGGCCCGCCGCGCCGCGATCCTGCGTAGCGGACGTCAACCCATCCACCCGGAGCCATGCTTTCCACCCATTCCATCGCCGTCGTCGGCGCGGGCAACATCGGCCGAGCGCTCATCGGCGGCATGCTCACCGCGCACGAACTCGAGACCTCGCAGGTGCGGGCCACGCGGCGCAGTCCGGGCGCCCTCCAGGATCTGGCGACCGCGTTCCCGGGGATCCAGGCGGGACACGACAACCGGCAGGCCGTGCACGGCGCCTCGATCGTGGTCCTCGCCGTGAAGCCCCAGAACGCGGCGGCCGTCATCGAGGAGATCCGGGACGCCGTCGACGACGACGCGCTCGTGATCTCGGTGCTGGCCGGGCTCACCACGGAGGGCATCGCGGCGGCGTTCGGGCGCGACCTTCCGATCGTCCGCGCCATGCCCAATACGCCGATGATCGTCGATCTCGGCGCGACGGCGCTCGCCGCCGGCTCGAAGGCCGACGAGGCCCACCTCGGTCTGGCCCGGCAACTGTTCGAGGCCGTCGGCAAGGTGGAGATCGTGCCGGAGTACCTGATGGACGCCGTGACCGGGCTCTCCGGATCGGGGCCGGCCTACGTCTACATGTTCATCGAGGCCCTCACGGACGGGGGCGTGAAGCAGGGCATCCCGCGTCCGCAGGCCTTCCGCCTGGCGGCGCAGACCGTCTACGGGGCCGCCAAGCTCGTGATCGAGAGCGGCAAGCACCCGGCGATCCTCCGGGACGAGGTGACCACCCCGGGCGGCACGGCCATCGCGGCCGTCGCCGACCTGGAGGCCCACGGCCTCAGGACCATGCTGATCAACGCGGTCGCGACGGCCACGAAGCGCTCGAGCGAGTTGCGGGAATTGGCGCCGAGAGGCTGATCCCGTCGAAACACCCCCCGAGGGGACCGGTTCAACCGACGCCATGTTTCTCGTCATCCCCGCCATCGACCTGCGCGGGGGCCGGTGCGTCCGGCTCCACCAGGGCTCGTACGCCCGGGAGACCGTCTATTTCGACGATCCGGTCAAGATGGCGAAG
>JAHEEH010000404.1 GCA_024640835.1 Bacteroidota bacterium | reverse complement strand
CTCGACCTGTTCACCGCAAACCACGCGCTGTTCTCGATCCTGATGAAGGAATCGTACCGGATGGCACTGAGCGATCGCCGGGACCGCGTGGAGTATTTCATCGAGCAGCGCGGCCGCGTCGCCCGCGCACTGGCCGTCCCCATCAGGCGGGCGATCCAGCGGGGCGAGTTTCGACCTCTTCCACCCGAGTCCGTGGCCCATATGCTGCTCGGCAACCTCCAGGGATGCCAGATGCTGCTCTCCCTCGGGGATTGCGGAGCGGCGGAGGGGGACGGCCTTCGCCCCGGCCGCACGGCCGAGGCCGCCCGCTTCCTGACGGCCATGCTGTTCGACGGCCTGAACCTCCACCGGCAGGCTGAGTGCCCGAATTCCGATTCCAAAACATGAGACCTGCACTCCTTTTCGCAACAGCCGCAATCGGCCTTTCGGCCGGGTATGCGGCACCCGCCGCCGGACAGCCCGTCCCGTCCCGGCCCGTGTCCCTGACGCTCGACGAGGCGATCGAGGTGGCGATCGTGAGCAATCACGCACTTCGCAGCCTGCGTCTGGACATCGATGACGGGCGGTCGAAGATCCGAGAGGGCTGGGGCGAGCTTCTCCCGCAGGTCGAACTGCAGTCCACGTATACCCGCAACGTGGAATCCGTGAACCCCTTCTCGGGCAGCTCGGCCGGGGGCCTGTTCGAATCGCTCGGCTTCCTGGACTGGCTGGCGTACAACGAGGAAGCGAGGACAGACGAGGACGTGAGCACCCGGCCGATCTCCGTCGCGGAATACTACCTGCGGCGTCAGGCCGGCCTCGACGCGGCGGGCGTCCCCCCGGCCAACCCGGACGAGAACCCCTTCCGGATCCCGAGCACCTACCGGACCGGACTCACCGTGACGCAGAAGCTCTTTGACGGCCGGGCCATATTCGGTGCCACGGGGGCCCAGCGATGGCTCGGACCCCTGAACCAGGCTGCCGTCACGCGCGAGGAGCAGATGCTCGTGAACCGGGTGAGGCAGGCCTTTTACGGAACCATGCTCGCCGACGAGCGAGCCGTGGTCGTCGCGCAGAGCGTGGAGCGGTCCAGGACCACGTGGATGGAGGTTTCAAGACAGGTCTCCGAGGGCGTCGCCCCGGTCTTTCAGCGGCTCTCGGCCGAGGTCGAGCTCGCCAATCTCGAAACGCAGCTGGTCCAGGCCAGGAATGACGCCGACGCGGCTCTCGACGGGCTTCGACTCCTGCTCGGAATGCCGGCCGACATGCCGTTGCGACTGGTGGGATCCCTCGAGGCGGGGGTGGCCCTTCCTGCCCCGCAGGACAGCGCCGACGCCGTGGTGCAGGCCCTCAGCCGACGTCCGGACCTGGAGCAGGCGAGCATCAACATCGAGATTCAGCGGGTACAGCTCCAGGTCAACCGCAGCTCGTACCTCCCGGAGGTGAGCGCGTTTGCGAACCTTTCGTACATCGGCAACGTGCCCGACAACAGGCTCGACATCCTGAGCGATCCCACCGATCCGTTCCGGTTCTCGACGCGTACCAACGGGTACTTTGCCGATCCCTACTGGAACTGGGATTTCAACGTCGGCTTTCAGATGCGCTGGACTCTCTTCAACGGATTCCGGCGGCGGCAGCAGGGCCAGCAGCTGAAGATCGCGCTCGAGAAGGCCCGCATCGGTCATGATTTCCTGCAGAAGTCCATCGCGATAGAAGTGGTGAGAGCCCTGCGCGACGTCCAGGCGGCCCGTCGCCGCATGATCAGCCAGGAAAGAAACGTGGAGCGCGCGGCCCTCAACTACGACCACGCCGAGGCCCGACTCAAGGAGGGTGTCGCCTCACCCATCGAGGTCCGCGAGGCGTCCAGCCAGTTGGACCAGAGTCGCCTGAATCACCTCCAGGCCATCCACGATTTCCTTGTAGCCCGCTCCGCGTACGAGACCGCCGTCGGAACCCCCGTTTCGTCGGCGAATGCCAACTAACCGAACCTGACCCGCACCATGCGCCCGGTCTCCATCCTGTCCATTCTCGTCCTTCTGACCCTCGCCGCCGCCTGCACGCGGCCGACGGAGGACCCGGCGCCCGGTGACGTGGCGGCCGCCGAAGTGCCGGCACCGGCCGGACGTGAGGTCCGCGTCGAAACCCTGCTGATCGAGCCAACCGACTTCGAAGACGTGATCCAGCAGACGGGAGCGGTCGAGGCCAACAACGACGCCACGCTGTCCGCCCAGAGCGGGGGAACGCTCGACTTCCTCCTGCCCCTGGGTTCGCGCGTCCGGAAGGGTGACGTGCTCGCCCGCCTCGATGCCGACCTCGTCCAGGCAACGCTCGAGCAGGCCCGCGCGCAGCTCGAAGTCGCCAGGGCACAGTATGCCCTTGCGGACGGGCTGTACGGGCGCCAGGAGGCCCTGTACCGGGATTCCATCATCAGCGACCTGGAGTTCGACAACGTGCGTTCCCAGCGCATTCAGGCCCAGGCAGGGCTCTCGCGCACGGAGGCTGCCGTCCGCCAGGCGGAGAAGCAGCTCGAAAACACGCACATCACGGCTCCGTTCGGTGGAACGGTCGAGGAGCATTTCGTGGAAGAGGGCGAACAGGTCCTTCCCGGTTCTCCCGTCCTCCGCCTGGTGAACACCGGGCTCGTGCGGGTCGCCGCGGGGGTCCCGGAGCGATATGCCGGCGAAGTGGTGGCCGGAAGCCCGGTGCGGGCCAGGTTCCAGGCAGCCGGCATCGAGGAGAGGACCGGAACCGTAGGATTCGCAGGCCAGGTGGTCGATCCCTCCAATCGCACGTTTCGCATCGAGGTCAATCTCTCCAATGCGGACGGGCGGCTCAAACCAGCCATGAT
>JAHEEH010000034.1 GCA_024640835.1 Bacteroidota bacterium | reverse complement strand
GTCGTGGAAGATATCGACCGGGCCGTGCTCCCGAACCTCGGATTCAGGCGCGATCCGCTGCGCGGAAATCACCCGCACCGCAGGGCCACCGGCTTGCGCTTCGCCCCGTTTCCGGGCTTGCCGCCGCACCGTTCACGAGGCTCGAACAGCCCGCAATTCCAGGCGCCTCGAGAGAGCCCACAGCAGCGCGACCGTACCGACGACGGCCACCTGGGCGACGATGGACTCGACCGTCGGATAGATCCCCAGCAGCTCCAGTCGGATGGACACGCCGGTCAGCGATACGGGTAGCCATCCCGCCTCCTGCAGGGCGTGAACGCCCTTCCCCGCGAGCACGACGGCGAGCACGACGACGATCCAGCTCGCATAGTGGAACAGGAGCCGTACCGGAAGGCGGGCCGAGTACCGCACGGCAACCATGCCGGCCGCCAGGACGCCGACGAGCGTGAGGAGGGCCGCTGCGCCGATCGCCGCGCCAGCGCTCCTCCCCCCGTCGAGCCCGAGCGCCGACAGGAACAGTACCGATTCGAACGCCTCACGGAACACGACGAAGAAGGAGAAGGCGGCAAGCCCGACCAGGCTCCCACGGCCCAGGTCCCGGCGGACGCGTCGGTCGATGAACGCCGTCCACTTGCGGGCCGAAGACCGGTCGTGCAGCCAGAAGCCGACGGACAGCAGCACCACGACCGCAAAGAGTGCGATTCCCCCTTCGAGGACCTCCCGACTCGCAGCCGACATTTCGATGAGCCGATCCACGAGAACCCAGCTCGCCAGCCCGACGAGGACGGCCGATATCCAGCCCGCGTGAACCCACCGCGCCGCGCGGGGCTGGTCGGAACTCCGGATGAGGCCCAGGATCGTGATGATGACCAGGAACGCCTCGAGCGCCTCGCGCAGAAGAATGGAGAGGGCGAGACCGAACGTGAACCAGGCCGACGAGGCTCCACCGTGCAGTGCCTCCCGCGCGTCACGGATCACCGCCTGCGCATTCCGGACGGATCGTTCCACTTCCGGGTATGGCTGCCGTCGGTGGACCGTGCCGCGAACGGTCATCATGGACTCCTCCAGGTCGACGACCACGGAGGCGTCGGCCGCGCGCAGCAGGGGTTCTACCGGCTCCACGCCTTCCAGGTACGCCCTGATCGCCAGGGTCTGCGCCTCGCCCGCCTGTCCCGAGCGATAGGCTTCGAGGGCCGACGCCAGGTGCGACTCCGCGAGATCCAGCGTCGACAGGCCGGCCGGGGACGGCGGAAGGCCGCGCAGCATCGCCGCCGCTTCACCCGCCTGCGCGACCCCCCGATCCGCGAGGAGGGCCTCCAGGTCCGGATCGTTCAGACGGGACACCTCCTCGAGGGTGGCCAGAGAGCGGAGATCCCCGGGTCGGGCCGGGGATTCGATCCCGGCGACCCGGAGGGACTTCACGAAGAAGGAGATGTCCCAGGCTTCCCGCTCGGACAGCTGGGGGAAGCCCGCCATGCCGGTGCCCTGCACGCCGAACCGGATCGTGTGGAACACCTGGAACGGCGCGATGCCCGCGATCCGGTCGCCCTCGGCGAGATTGGCCGGCGCCGGATCGAGCGACGCGGCCGCCGGGCCGTCTCCCCTGCCGGACGGTCCGTGACACCCCACGCAGTACGTGGCGAAGAGCCGCTCCCCTGCCGACAGATCCGGCCAAAGGACGGGCGAAAGGGCGATACCGGACGCGGAGATCACGAGGTCCCGTACGTCCCGCGCCCTGGCGGCCACCACGTACGGATCGGCCCGATCGTTGATATCCGCTGAGAGGAGACGGGCCCCGGAGACGATGGCATCCCCTCCCGGGAGGATGCCGTCCGAGACCAGGCCCCGCACCAGCGAGTCGGCCATGGCGGCGAACTGGACCATTTCGCGGAACTCCAGCTCGTCGATCACCGATCCGTCGCGGACGGCCCCGGGATAATCGGCGGCCACGTAATCGAGCACGTGGATGATCGTGCGTACCCGGTCATCCCCCGGCTTGGCCAGGGCGACCGCTGCAGCCGAGACCAGCAACAGGAGCGACAGGAACAGTCCGCGGAGCACCCCACCGCGGGCATCTTGGATCGGCATCATCGGCGGACTCCCATCGTCCCGTCGAACCCTGTTTATTTAGACTGAATCTAAACACCCGTTGCGAGCGCAACAATCCCTGCCGTGTGGAGTCGGCGTGTGAATCGGCCCGTGCGCGGGCCGTCAGGCGCCGTGGGGAAGTCCTGCCCCGTCCGAAGTCCGGAAGAGATCCGAACTGGCGGCGAACTGGTCCGCCGTGCCCACGAGCACGAGCCGGTCTCCGGCTTCGACCCTGAAATCGCCCGAGGGATTGCCGATCGTGCGGCCTCCGCGTCGCACGGCGAGGACCGTCAGGTGGTGCTCCCGGCGCAATGCGAGCTCGGTGAGGGTTTGCCCCACGGCAGTCGCCCCTTCCCTCACGTGGACGGCCCGGGTATGGAGACCCTCCTCGTCGAGACCCTGAAGCACCATGAGATGCGCCTCCTGGATGCTCCCCCGGAACAGACGGTAGTCGGACGAGCGGAGAGCGGCGGTCTGGCGCTCGATTTCGTCCGGGGGAATCATGTAGGCGCCGAGCACGTGGCTGAAGAGCCTCACCGTGGTTTCCAGTTCCTCCGGCACCACGATGTCGGCCCCTGCCTGCTGCATGACCTCGATGGACCGAAGGAATCGCGTCCGGACGATGACCTGCAGGGTCGGATTCAGGTGCCTCGCCATGCGGACGATCTGCAGGGTCGCGCTCTCGTCGTTCACGACCGCCACCAGCAGCTTCGCCCTCTCGACGCCCGCGACCTCCAGCAGGTGCGGTCGACCGGCATCACCCTGGATCACCTGCATCCCGTCGCTCCGTGCCTGGTCCACAAGGACCGGGTTCAGTTCGATCACGACGAACGGAAGCCGGCAATCGGACAGTACGTGGGAGAGACGCTGGCCGGCCACCCCGTACCCGACGACGATCACGTGATCCTCCCGCGTTACCGCCTGTCCGGAGGCCGTGGCGACCACCCGGTCCGGCATCACCTTCTGGACGAGACCGGCCAGTCTCGGCGCAACGCGGACCAGGAGGGGTGTGACGGTCATCAGCAGTACGGAGACCGCGATGAAATACTGGGTTCCCGCCGCGCCCAGGCCCGCGGGCGAAAGGCCGACCGCCTCTCCTGCCCTCTCCAGCACGAAGGAAAACTCTCCGATCTGCGCGAGCCCGACGCCGACCACCACGGCCACCCGGGCGGGATAGCGGAGCGCAAGAATGGCCCCCGACGTGAGGAGAGCCTTCAGCACCAGTACCGACGCGGCGACGGCGAGCACCATCGGCAGGTTGGCGATGAGAAATCCCACGTCGAGCAGCATGCCCACCGACACGAAGAACACGGCGTTGAACAGCATCCGAAGCGGGAGCACCTCGCTGAGCGCGTAGCTGCTGTAGCGACTTTCGCTCACGACCAGCCCGGCAAGGAACGCTCCGAGAGCAAGGCTGACTCCGACGAGGCTCAAGGACCATGCCGCCCCCAGACAGATCAGCACCACGGTGAGAAGGAAGAGATCGGGGCGCTGCGCACGGGCAACGGCCTCCAGAACCGGAGGCACGAGTCGGCGCGCGACCAGGAGCGTGGCGCCGATGATCGCGGCCGATGTGGCGAGGGCGAATGCCGCGTCGCGCCACGTCCCCCCGCTCCCTTCCAGCATCGGCACCAGCAGCACCATCCCGATGATGGCGAGGTCCTGGAAGATCAGAACGGCGAGAGACAGCCGGCCGGCCGGCGTGTCGGTCTCCCTCCGGTCGGCCAGCAGCTTCAGGACGATGGCCGTTGACGACAGCGTGACCAGGAAGGCCGTGAAAACGGCGGCCCGACCGGGCACCCCGGCGACCATCAGGATTCCGCTGACGGCCAGGACGGTCAGGCCCACCTGCAGGCCTCCGCCGGACACGATGTAGGCCCTGATCCGGCCCAGCTTTTCGAGACTGAACTCCAGGCCGATGGTAAACAGCAGGAGGATGACACCCACCTCGGCGAGTCCCTCGACCAACGCGGCATCCCGGACGAGTCCCAGGGCCGATGGCCCCACGATGACCCCGGCGATCAGGAACCCCACGATGGTCTCGATCCGCAGCTTGTAGCAGGCGTAGGCAATCGCCACGCACACCAGCAACAGCAGGACCAACTCGCCGAGGAAGGGCAGGGCAACGGCTGCCGGAAAGACCGGGACGTTCATGACCGACGCGGATGGGGTCGCATGAGGGGGATCGGGGCGATCACTTGCCGCCTCCTGCGGAGGGGAATCGACGCCTTCTCGCACCCAGGATCAGGCGCCTCAGCGCTTCGCTGTCGGGAGCGTCTCTCCACGCCGCCTCGAAACTGCTTCCCTGGACGGTCTGCGCGATCGCGGAGAGCGCGCGGAGGTGGCTTGTGCGCTGATCCGCGGATCCGGCCAGTACGAAGACCGCCTCCACCGCTCCCGCCTCTCCGGGAAACGTGACGCCTGCCGAGCAGCGGGCAATGGCCAGGTCGAACACGCCCCCGCCCGGCACGATCACGTGGGGAATGGCGAGACCCGGCACGAAGACCGTGCTTCCCTGCCGCTCCCGCTCGCCGAGCATGGCCGTGAGCTCCGAGACCTCCAGACCGAGGCGCGGGGCCATCACTTCCGCAACCGTCCCGAAGAACGCGGAGCTGTCCATCGCCTGCTGCAGGTCCAGCACCGGACAGCCGGCCACCATCCGGTCGAACGCATCCTTCCGTGCCTCCAGGTCCTCGACGTTTTCGAGCAGAACGAGAGCGTCGCCCGGCTCCAGGACGGCATCCGACGAGTACGGCTCGACCACTCCGCCCCGGCGCACCGCGACGGGCAGCGTATCGGAACCAGACACGTCGGCCAGGAAGGCTTCCGCGGTCCGCGGCGCGTCGGCCACCTCGAACGGGACGATCCTCGCCTGCTCGTGGTCCACCCGGTAATCCCATTCCAGGAGATCCACCGACTGGCCGAACAGCGTGCGGGCGCGGAGATGCTGGATGAGCGCCGAGTGTCCCAGGAGATCGCCGCTGCTCAGCACCGAGATTTCCGGCACGAGGAAGGTGGAGCGGAGGAGCTGGGTCGCGAGCGCGTTCACCTCCGCGTTCGGCGTCGCCACGATGGCGAAGCGGACACCGGCCGCACCGGCCTCGCTGAGGGTCAGCTCGTCCAGTGCGTTTCCACGCACCGCCTCGAGTCCCGCCGCCAGCGCCGCCTCGCAGTGCTCAGCGTTCCGGTCGACGACGGAGACGGGCTGGGACCGCGAGAACAGCCTTCCCATGGCCCTCACCACGGCCCCGCCCCCCACGATCAGGACTCCCCTGCGGTCTTCGCCCGAGCGTACGAGCTCGCCCCGGCGCCTGAGCCACTCCACTCCCCACTTCAGGAATACCGGCACGGTCGCCGTCGTGATGATCGACATGATCACCAGGACGGAGAAGATCTGCGCCGATATGATCCCCGCGGTCAGCGCGATCTGCGCGAGGATGATCTCGACGGCCCCACGACCGTTCATGCCCGCCCCCACCGCGATACCCTCGCGCCAGCCGTATCCCGTCGGCAGATAGAAGAGAGCCGTGCCGGCGATCTTGCCGAACGTCGCCAGTCCCAGGATCACCAGGAGAAGCGGCAGGTCGGTGGTGAAGACGTCCATGGAGACGGCAAAGCCTGCCGTGACGAAGAACACCGGGGCCAGGAATCCGATCGACGCGTCGCGGACCACTTCGGTGAGCTCCTTGCTGCGCTCCTTTCCGAACACACCTTCGCGCAGGAAGAGGCCCGCGATGAACGCGCCCAGGATGCCGTGCATGCCCGCCAGTTCGGCCAGCTCGGCGAACGCCAGGGCCAGAATCAGCACCAGGGTGAAGGAAGCCGTGCGCCCCGTGATGCCCACCGCCTCGAGGACGCGACCCACGCGCGGAAACACCTTGATACCGACACCGATGGTGACGAGGAAGAAGGCCGACGCCTTGGCCGCCACGAGCGCGATCCCCGTGAGGTCGACCCGTCCCACTTCGACCGCCCCGAGCACCGCGGCGAAGATGATGAGCGACACCGCGTCGACGATGAGGGACCCGGCCATGAGCACGTGGGCCACGCGCGTGTCCAGCATCTGGAGGTCCACCAGGATGCGGGACTTGGTGGCCAGGGAGGTGAGGCCGGCCGCCACGCCCACGAAGACGGCCATCATCACCGTTCCGCCGAACCAGACGACGGCGAAATAGCACAGAACGCCGGGCGTGATGAAGCCGCCGATCGCCGCCAGGAGTCCGGCCCTGGAAGCCCGCTTGAGCTCCCGCGGATCGATCTCCATGCCGATGTACACCATCATCAGGATGATGCCGAGCTCGGCCAACAGCTCGAGGGCCGCGTCCGCGTGCAGCAGGCCCAGCAGCGGAGGGCCGAGCAGGATGCCGGCAATGAGCTCTCCGAGGACGGAAGGGTACCCCAGCCGCGAGGACAGGCGACCGGCCGTCCAGGCCACGAAGAGGACCAGCAGAAGGTTGGCGATAGAGAGATCCATAGGCCCTCCTTCTCTGGTTTCCCCTCCGAGGTTCCCGGGTTCCGTCCGATTCCGGTCCCGGCCCGGAAGAAACCGGAGAACCGGAGGCCCCCGGCGGATTCCTTGATGCGGGGCCGCCCGCCTGTCGCGCATGGCCTCACGGAACCGTAGCTTCGCCGCAACCTCCGAGTACCTCACCTGGGCGGGACGCCCGCGGCCCCGCGCGAGACTGCCGACATGTCCATCGGAACGACCCTCATCCCGTCCAGGCGCCTCGAGTCGCTGGACGTGCTCCGCGGATTGACCATCGCGGGCATGCTGATGGTGAACAACCCCGGCACGTGGGCCCACATCTACTGGCCGCTCGAACACGCCGCATGGAACGGATGGACGCTCACCGACCTGGTGTTTCCGTTCTTCCTGTTCATGGTCGGCATGGCCATGATGTACTCGTTCCCCAAGCGCCTGGAGCAGGGCAGCACGAGTCGCCAGCTGTTGCTGCACGTCGTCCGGCGGGCGATCGCCCTCATGCTGCTCGGATGGTGGGGGTCGACGTGGTCGCGGTTGCTCTGGCCGGGAGAGTCGTTCCACGAAGCGTCCGGCGTGGGCCAGGCGGCGGCGGTTCTGCTCAGAATCGGGTTCGCCGCGGGAGTTCTGGCCGCCGTCGTTCTTCTGGCCGGCACCAGGCGCCCCCGGGCCTGGTGGATCACGTTCGGGATAGGCGCGGTGCTGTCGATCGGGGGCCTCGCCGTCCTGGGCTTCGACGATTCGCTCGCCCGCACCATCGCGGGGCTCCGGATTCCGGGAGTGCTCGTCAGGATCGGCGTCTGCTACTTCCTCGCGTCGGCCATCTGGTTCGCGACGCCCACCCCGCGGGCGATCGCGTGGTGGATCGTCGGTCTGCTGGGCGCCTATGCCGTGTGGATGCTGCTCATCCCGATTCCGGGCTTCGGCATGCCGGATCTGGACATGGCGTTTCCGACGGCCGAGACCCCGCTGGGCCAGCTCTTCTCGAACTGGTGCTTCTACGTGGACTACCACGTCCTGGGGACCCACACGTGGAGCGTGCGACAGCTCTATGACGACGCCGGACAGCTGATCTGGTCGTTCGATCCGGAGGGTGTCCTCAGCACGGTCTCCGCCGTGGGATCGGTCCTGCTCGGAACGCTGGCCGGCATGTGGATGCGCCGGAAGGACCTGGACGATTCGGCCAAGCTCAACGGCCTGTTCCTCGCGGCATCCTGGCTCATGGGCCTCGGGCTCGTGATGAGCATCTGGATGCCCATCAACAAGCGCATCTGGACCAGCTCGTACACGGTGTTCACCGCCGGGATGGCGCTCCTCTGCCTCGCCGTCCTGTTCCACGCGATCGACATGAAGGGCTGGAGGCGGTGGTCCGTGCCCCTCCGGTCCTACGGTCGCAACGCCATCTTCGCCTTCGTGGCGTCCGGGATGATGACCACGGCCCTGGGTCGCATCACCGTCGGGGCCTATTCCGGCCGGGGAACGACCTCCGCCAAGGAGTGGACGTACGATCTGCTCCTCGCGGCGACCGGCCACCCCGAATTCGCCTCGTTCCTGTTCGCCATCGCCTTCGTGGCATTCTGGGCCGGCGTCGCCTACTGGCTGGACCGGCGGAAGGTCTACTTCAAGGTGTAGTCCGCCCGAACCATGATGAAGTACCACCATGTCGGCATACCGACCACGGTCGCACGGGACGGAGAGGAGACCCTGGAACGGTACGGGCTGCACTGCACGGACCACGAACGCAACCCGTTCGGCATCCAGTGGATGCGGTACGACGACGATTGCCCCCTCCCGGAACTGGTCCGGACGGTTGCGCACGTCGCGTTCGAGGTGGACGACCTGTACGCCGCGATCGAAGGGCATGACATCCTGATCGAGCCGAACAGCCCGTCCGAGGGGGTGCTCGTGGCGTTCGTGGTGGTCGACGGCGCTCCGATCGAGCTTCTGCAGTTCCTTCGCTGAGGGTGTTCCGCGGTCCGCCGCCGCGCACGGCATTCCGCGGTCCGCCGCAGCGCACGGCATTCCGCGATCCGCCGTCCGGGTCCGCCGCCGCGAATTGCCTGTCAGACGCTTGACCTGCCCGATCGCCGGGGCTACCATGGTGCAGGACCGGCCCGCTTGCGGGGCGGGATGGTGGCTGAAGACGGCCGGTGCGTCACCGTTCATCCTGCGCGGCTCACGCCGTGCGAGACCAGGAGGACGTCATGCCACTCAAAGCCCTCAATCGATTCCTGGATGACCACGGCATCCGCTACGTGACCATCCGCCACTCCCCGGCCTTCACGGCGCAGCAGATCGCCGCGTCGGCGCACATCCCGGGGAAGGAGATCGCCAAGACCGTCATGGTGCGCATCGACGGGAAGATGGCGATGGCCGTCTTGCCGGGATCGCTCAAGATCGACCTGGACCGTCTGCGCGGCATAGCAGGCGCCGAGGTGGTCGAGATCGCGACCGAGAAGGAGTTCTCCGACCTGTTCCCCGAATGCGAAACGGGCGCCATGCCGCCGTTCGGCAACCTCTACGACATGCCGGTCTACGTGGCGGAATCGCTGTCCGAGGACGACGAGATCGCCTTCAATGCCGGCACGCATACGGAGCTTCTGAAGCTCGCATACCGGGATTTCGAGAACCTGGTGCATCCTACCCTCGGCCGTTTCGCACGGTGAGGCGCCTACCCGGTGATGCACGCGGGCCCGCTCCGTGGGTGCACGGACCAGCGGTTCCGCCCTCGTGCCCCGGGCACGAGCGGGATCCGTACGGACCCTGGGCCCGGAACTAATGGGTCCGGCCCGACTTCAACGGGCCAGTTCGAATGACGAATTGTGTCATTTCTTGACTTGACGCGAGGTAAAGAACCGGCTCCCTGCAGATTCATCTGACATTCCGCAGCGCCGTTCCCCCTCGAGTCCCAGTTGTGGATCGCCCCCAGCGGGCACGATGACGCCGGTCGACAGCAGTCGAGCCGTTCATCGACAGACGCCATTCACCTCTTCGACCGGGGACGTACGGTTACTCGTCCGACCCTTCCCGGCGCACACCGGTCTGCGCCTCTCCCGCACTCCCGCATTCGGCGGGGCCGGGATCAACCCGGAGCCATCGCCTGGACCGAAACCCGTACACCGCAAGAGGCGGGACGGGGATGGGCGCGCTCTGAACATCGACTGAATGAATTTCTCGAAACTCGGCCTTTCGGCCGAACTCCAACGGGCCATCCGCGAACAGGGTTACCAGACGGCGACCCCGATCCAGCGGGAGGCCATCCCGGCCGTCCTGGACGGCCACGACATCCTGGCCGGCGCACAGACCGGCACCGGCAAGACCGCCGGTTTCGCCCTTCCCATTCTTCAGCGCCTGCTCGACACCGATCCGGCAGGCAGGCAGCGCCGCATCCGCGTGCTGGTCCTCGCGCCCACGCGCGAACTCGCCGTCCAGGTGGAAGAGAGCTTCCGCGCCTACGGACGCCACCTTCCCTTCCGTAGCACGGCCATCTTCGGCGGCGTGAACATCGATCGACAGATCTCCACGCTGCGGCGTGGCGTGG
>JAHEEH010000403.1 GCA_024640835.1 Bacteroidota bacterium | reverse complement strand
CGGATGGATCCACCCTTTGAACGAACGCCCGAACCCCGCGGCAAGGGGAAACATGGCGCACCGACCTGACGGGGCGCCCCCCGCAGCTATCGGCCGCCGTCTGTCAGAAACGGATTCCGGACACGCTCACGACCGATGGTCGTCGACGGGCCGTGGCCGGGAAAGACGGTCACCTCGTCACCCAGGGGCACCAGACGATCGAAGATCGACCGCATGAGAACCGGCAGGGAGCCCTGCCACAGGTCCGTACGACCGATCGAGTCACGGAACAGGACGTCGCCCGACAGGACGAACCCGCCCGTGCGGTCCACAAAAGTGACCGACCCCGGCGAATGTCCCGGCGTATGCAGCACGGTCCATTGCGCTTCGCCTATGGACAATTCCTCGCCATCCGCCAGGAATCCGGCAGGCTCCGGAGGCCGCTCGACCGTCACGCCGAACAACCGGGCCTGCTCCTCCGCCGCGGCCAGAAGCCCGGCTTCGGATCGGTGCACCCGCACGCCCACCCCGAAGGCCTCCGAAAGCGCAGCGCATCCGAAGATGTGGTCGATGTGGGCGTGGGTGAGAAGGATTTCCCTCACCGCGAGACCTTCGGTCGAGACGTATCGCTCCACCTCGCTCCGCTCGGAGGGCGTCGAGCAGGACGGATCCACGACCACCGCCGTCCCGCCGTCGTGACAGACATAGCAGTTCGTCTGAAACGGGTTGAACGTGAACGTACGAACGATCATGGGGCGATCCGGGCGGACACTGCCGTGCGAATGGCAGAACACGGGGGTAGTTCCTACGTTCAGGCCTGCGACCACCCCGCGTATGCGACACGTTCACCGCATGGCTCTCAGGATGCTGCCGGGCCCGTTGCTGGGCTCGCTGGTGCTCCTGATGTTCCTGCTGGTGATGCAGTTCCTGATCAAGTATCTCCCGAACCTGGTCGGGAAGGGCCTGCCGATACAGGCGATCGTGGAGCTGATCGCCTTCAACCTGGCCTACATGGTCGTGCTGGCGGTCCCGATGTCGGTGCTCACGGCCTCGATCATGGCCTTCGGGCGGCTGGCCGAATCCGGGGCATGGTCCGTGATGAAGTCCGCCGGCGTGTCGTTCGGGCAGCTCGTGTGGCCCTTCCTGCTGGTCGGCGTGGGACTGACCGGGGCGATGGGCTATTTCAACAACGTCGTGCTCCCGGAGGCCAACTTCCGCGCGCGCACGCTCTGGATCGACATCCAGACGACACGACCCGGATTCGAGCTCAAGCAGGGAGTATTCTACGATTGGCTCGACGACTACATGATCCTCGTCCGATCGCTCCCGCCCGACCGACCCGACCGGCTCGAGGACGTCCTCATCTACGACTACACGGACGGCCCCCGGCTCAGGACCGACATCAAGGCCGCCTCGGGGACCATCCGGCCCGTGGACGGGGGCCGCTTCCTGGAGATCGAACTCGTCGACGGCGAAATGCACCACAAGCAGTCCATGGCGGGCGAAGGAGGCGACCGGTACGAACACATGACGTTCGACCGGCACCGAATGCGGATCGAGACCCCGGATCTGGGCTTCTCCCGCTCCGATCCCTCCGGTGGCCGCCGTACGGACCGCACCATGAATGCCGCAGGCCTCCGGAAGCTCGTCGACTCGCTGGAAGCCTCCCGCACGATTCACGGAACGCGCATGCACGAACAGACGGTGGCGCTGGGCACGCCGGCCGCGTGGCCGCTCGCATCGGTCTCGGAGCTTCCCGGGGGAGGGGTCCGCGACACGACGTCCGTTCCGACGGCTCATCCTGCACTCGTCGGACTGGATTCCGCCGGCTACCGACAGGTATACGACGTCGCGCTCCAGGAGGCACGCGCGGGACGCTCCGTGGTCGAAAGCGCCCGGCACGTGATCCAGCGATCGGCACAGCGAGCGGACCAGCTTCGGGTGGAGATCCACAAGAAGAACTCCCTCGCGCTCGCCTGTCTCGTATTCATGCTCATCGGTGCTCCGATCGGACTCGGCATGCGACGGGGTGGTCTGCACATCGCCGCGCTCGTCGCGATCGGCATCTTCCTCTTCTACTGGGTCACGCTGGTGAACGGAGAGAAGCTCGCCGACCGCGGCCTGCTCACACCGTGGGTGGGCATGTGGGCCGCGAACCTGGTGGGGGGGATCGCGGGCATCTGGCTGACCGTCCGCATCGCCCTGGACCGGCGGGCGACGCCGACCCGGTGGACCCGGTTCGTGCGCCGCCACTTCCCCATTCCGGATGACGGAGACCCGCAGGTATGACCGGAGGCACGCTCTTCGTGGTCCCGACGCCCATCGGCAACCTGGAGGATCTCACCCACCGGGCTGAACGGATCCTTCGCGAGGTGGACCTGGTCGCCTGCGAGGACACGAGAACGTCCGCCGTGCTGCTTCAGCACTACGGCATCTCGACGCCGCGTACCAGCTTCCACGCGCACAACGAGCACGGCAAAGCCGCCCGGCTGGCGGATCGCGTAGCGGCGGGCGAATCCATTGCCCTCGTGTCCGATGCGGGCACGCCGGGCATTTCGGACCCGGGGTACCTCCTGGTGCGGGAGTGTCTGGAGCGCGGCCTCGAGGTCGTGGCGCTTCCGGGTGCTACGGCCTTCGTGCCGGCCCTCGTGGCGTCCGGACTCCCGTGCGACCGGTTCGCGTTCGAGGGATTCCTTCCTCCGAAGAAAGGGCGCCGCACGAGGCTCGCGACCGTGGCCTCCGAATCCCGCACGGTGGTCCTCTACGAATCCCCGCACCGGATCGCGCGGACCCTCCGCGACCTGGCCGACGCGTGCGGCGCGGATCGGCCCGCCGCCGTGGCCCGCGAGCTCTCC
>JAHEEH010000402.1 GCA_024640835.1 Bacteroidota bacterium | reverse complement strand
GTAGTAGCAGGTCTCGTCGTCGATCAGGCCGTCGGCCTTCGTGACGGACCGGATCACCCTTCGCGCCTTCGGATCGACCTCGGCCAGGCCGCCGCCCGTGCCCACCCAGATCGATCCGGTGGTCGGCGAGCGGTCCATGCTCGTGGCGTATTCGCCCGGCATCCCCTCGTCCTGGCCGAGTTGTATGACCGGCTGCCGCGTGGTCGGGTCGATGCCCGTGAGGCCGGCGACCGTGCCGACCCACATCAGGCCCTCGGCGAAGAGCAGCGACTCGATCTCGTTGGTCGGAGCTCCCGTGTCCGTGTTCCAGACCGGTTCGAAGCGGGTGCCCGCGAGCGTCGAAGCCGTGACGGGTACCGTGGAGCGGTACAGTCCGGCGTCCATCGTGCCGACCCAGACGTGGCCGAGCGAGTCCGCGGCGGCACCTCGAAATACCGTGAGGGGCAATCCGTTCTGGGACCCGAGGCTGGTCCAGCCATCTGTCCAGTGGACATCGATGGCATCCTGGCCTGAGAACCACGAAGAGAAGACGTGGCCTTCACCTGATGTCGAACTCAATGACACCGGAGAAATTGCCTCGACGGTACCGGAGGCCTGACGGATCACGGATGCCTGGAACTCCACTCCGGACATCTCGACGATCGCGGTCCGTAGCGCCCCGGACGGCAACGCCGTTCCCGGTGGATTCAGGACTCCGACCCCGCGAAAGGTGCCTATCCAAATCGCACCGGCAGGATCACGAAGGAGCGCGTTGATGCGGTTGTGCGGCAGGCGCGCCATGGCCGGAACCACCGTCGTTCGCCCCAGGGCGTCGATCCTGGCAAGACCCCCGCCCAGAGTCCCAGCATACAACCCGTCCGAAACGCTGGGAGGGATCACCGACAGCACGTACGGTTCCGGAAGTGCCGCGGGGCGATCGTCCGATGGCTGATCCACAAACGCTTCGAAAGCATCGAAATTGAATGGCAGCCTGGAGACGCCGCCCATCTGCGAGATCCACAGGTTGGCTTCGCGATCCACCAGGAGATCGTACGCATCCAGGCCAAGGAGTCCCGTGACCTGCGCGTAGCCGACTCCCCGCCCGTTCGCGTCAATCGGGACGCGGACGACGCCTGCTCCCTGGGTCGCGACCCACAGCTCCTGGCCAGACCGGAACTCCATGTCGACGACGACACCAGGAATGCCGTCGATGACCTCGAAATGCTCGCCCGTCGCACGGTCCACCCTGAGTACACGCCCACTTCGCGTGCCAACGAGAATCGCATCCCGGTCCAGGGGGACCAACACGCTTCCGACATCGGAGAGACGAGCGACCTCCCGGAATTCGCCTCCGCCCCCGTCGCTCCTAAGAAGGAGTCCGCCGGAAGTCGCGACCCACAGCGATCCGTCACGGGCTGCCGCGACGGACTCCACGCCATGCTCTCGAGCATGCAAAAGGGTGTCCGCAGCATACGCCCCGTCCGATTCGGTGGCGAAGTACAGCAATCCGGCCTCTGCCGTAGCGGCCAGCATCCCGCCTTCCGGAAGAGCGACCAGCCTGTGCTCCCGGATTCGGGTCTGCGGAAGAGGGGATTCCCCCAGGCTGCTGACGAACGTGAGCGAGTCCCTGGGACTGTACTCGCCCAGCGCCTTCTGGGTGACTACCAGGCCACCTTCCGACCCGACCCACAGTCGGCCGTCGGTCGACTGGACGATCTCGGTGATGTTGAGGTCGCGAAGCCCGCTCTCGGTCGTGTACACCGTGATCGCAGCACCGTCGTATCGGGCGAGTCCGGAAGAATACACGGCAAGCCAGACGAATCCCAGGTCGTCCTGGTACGACTTGTACACCGCTGCCGACGGAATCGGCGTGACCTCGGCATCCGGAGTGAAATGCCTGAACGGGAGAGTCTGCGACGTTGCCGTTCGGGGCGCGGCACAAGACACAGCGAACACAGGACGGCGATTCTTGCACATATGACTCGGGGTGGAAGCAGGCGCTCCCACCCCGAGTCGTTTTCAGCAGAGCCGGCCACCGGAATCAGCAGTCGTTGTTCACCTCGCATGTCAGCTGACTCGCCTTGCTCTCCGTAGAGCCCGTGGGTGCCTTGGCGGCAGGCTCGTAGTTCGCGTTCCTGAGAGCGCCGATGGCATGCTCGAGGATAAGCCGCGTCGCCGGTTCATCCCAGTTGCCCGCTCCGCAATCCGACCCGGCGGCAACCGGAACCTTGCACAGCCCACGTCCGTCGGCGTGGTTGAGACCGAGCACCAGGATGTTCGTTCTCAGGGCTTCGAGCACGTCGTTCTTGCTCGAGCTCTGCACGATGGCAGCGGCCTCCTCGCGAGTCGGACACGTCTTGGCGACATTGAATGCCCATTCGACATCGAACCCGCGGCAGAAGTCATCAAGCAGGTCGGGAACGAAACCGAATCTGTCGGGGATGTACTTCGGGCTGCCCTTTCCCGTGACCTGGACGCGCCAGTACGCCCGCGGCATGCCGTCACTGCTGACCTGTTCATCGGCGAACGCGCCGAGCGCCCCGTCCACGTTCACCTCGAACACGAAGTCGTTCTCCGGGTTGACCTTGACATCGACGGGGATCAGGAGCGGAGTCATCGCCGTGAAGAGCCTGCCGTCGAGCAGGGTATGGTTCTGCGGCACGTCTTCGATCCTGACCTGGTACAGACCCGAGTGATACGGCGGGCCCCAGACCTCGAACGAGTACGCGCCGCCATGCGCGGTAGTGGTCGTCTTGACTCCGTCGTTCTTCTCATATCCGCCGCCGACAAGCTCATACAGAGAGACCTCGACGCCGTCGATGCCGAACATGGTCTCTCCGGGTTCGTCCAGATAGA
>JAHEEH010000401.1 GCA_024640835.1 Bacteroidota bacterium | reverse complement strand
GGGCCGATCCTGGTCCAGGCCGAGCGACAGGCTTCGGTTCCCCTCGGGATCCGCTCCACCAGGATCCGCCGGGACGGGACGACCGGATCGGATCTGCTGGCGGTCCTGGAACGGGAGGCCGGATTCTACACCATTCGGACCGGCACCGGGCTCGCCCTTGGCTTCCGCGTCCGGGGGTCCGACGACCTGCAGACGGCGATCCTGCTCGACGGCGTTGCCCTGCGGGACCCGCATACCGGCACCCTGGACCCTGCACTCGTGCCGCGGGTCGTGATCGAATCGGCCGAGATCGGTTTCGGACCCGCCGCTGCCGATCCGGGAGCCCCGACGGGACCGGGGGTGGGCGGCGCAATCCGGTTGTCGTCGACCGGCCCTTCCGGATGCGGTGGAGTGCGCACGGAGGTCTCGGCCGGGGCGTACGGCGCACGCCGCGGCGGTGGACGCATTTCCGCGGGATCGGACCGCCTGTGCCTTCTGGTAGCCGCGGAGCACGGCCAGGAGCGGGGCGACTTTCCCGTCCCGCTCGTCCCCGGAGCTCCGGGTCGACGTCTCGGCGCCGAACGCAAGCACGACTCCGGGTTCGCGCGGATCTCGGGATCGGCCCGATCGGTGCGATGGTCACTCACGGGCTGGCACTCCACCTCCGGCGCGGGACTCCCCGGGCCCGCCAACGCGACGCCACGCGGAGCGGAGATGGACCTGGAAACCGGGCGTGGTGCCCTTTCGGTCCGGCGGTTCGGATCCCGATTCGAACTCGGATTCGGTCTTCATGCCGGACACTCCGTCTCCAGGTTCCGGGACCCGGCGGCCGAGCGGAATACGCGGGCCGAGGCCACCTCGGTGCAGGGCGAGGTCGTCGCCGCCGGGCACGTTGAGGGCTGGCGTCTCGAGTCGAGGGCGATTCTCGGTGAGGACCGGAGCGTCCGGCCGGCCGCCGATGCGCAGCACCGGGCCGTGCTGGACCTCTCCGCCACCCGGTCGGCCCGCAGGGTGGAGGCCTCGGCCGGTCTTGCCCTGGGGGCATGGCCCGGAACGGGTTTCGAGGCCGTACCCCGGCTCTCCGTCGGAACCCGGGGCACCTGGTCGGTCCGTGCTTCGATCGCGCGCGCCGTCCGTCCGCCGACCCTCGCCGAGCGGACCTGGATACCGGGCGGTAATCCCGACCTGCGTCCGGAATCCGGCTGGAGCGCGGACTTCGGGACGCGGCTCTCGACCCCGTCCGGATGGACCCTGGATCTCGGCGCCTTCGCCAGCCTCCTTCGCGACCGGATCGTCTGGCAACCACGCCTCGTGGCGCCGGGACTCGACGTGTGGACCCCCTCCAACGTCGGGCGGAGCAGGGTCCTGGGCCTCGAGTCGGGAGTGGAACGCTTGTCCAGGATGGCCGGAGGCCGCCTGCGTCTTCGCCTCGGCGCCACGTTCAGCCGGTCGACGGACCGGTCGGACCCGCGGGCTGCCTCGTACGGCCATCCCCTCCGCCACCTGCCCGGAACGATCGGCTCGGCGATCGCCGAGTGGTCCCGCGGCCCCGCCGCCGTGAGAGTCGACGGTCGCTGGACCGGCAGGCGTCCGGTCACTTCCGACGACACGCGCCACCTGCCTGCCTTCACGGTGTGGGACCTGTCCGGCTCGCTTGCCCTCGGGCGGGCGCTGCGCATGCAAGGGTCGCTCCGGAACCTCTTCGACGCACGCTATGCCATGATTTCCCTGTACCCGATGCCCGGTCGACACGTCGTTTTGGCCCTCACCCTGGACCTCTTCACCCCATGACCCTGCGCCTCCTTCTCGCGCTCGCCCTCTTCCTTTCGGCCTGTTCCATGGATCCCGGGGAGGAGGACCCGGGCGCGGGCCGCCTGGTGGTGGCCAACGGCGGCAATTTCGCCGACCAGAACGGCTTCCTTTCCAGGGTCGATCTCGATACCGGCGCCGCGGCAGACGGACCGTCGCTCGACGGCTTCCTCCAGGGCGTCCACGCGCTGGACGACGAAGTGGCGATCCTCGTCAACACGTTCGGCGACGGCCGCGTCGATTTCGCCCGTACGGACGACCTGATACCCGTCCGCTCGGTAACCGGAATCGACTCGCCGCGTGGAGCGGCCTCGGTCGACGGGCGGCTATTCGTGACGACCTTCGCTCCAGACGGTACGGGATCGGTGCTCGAGATCGACCCGTCCGTAGCGTCGGTCGTCGCTTCCTGGCCGACCGGAGGCTCGTACCCGGAAGGCATCGCACTCGCCGCGGACCGACTGTTCGCCGCCCGGTACGGATTCCTCGGTGATGGCACCTCGCTCGTCGCGGTCGATCCGGACACCGGCGAACTCGAGGTCGTCGAAATCGGGTGCGACGGCCCCAGGGACGTCCTCTCTGTCGGAAGTGCGGATCTCCTCGTCGTGTGCCAGGGCAAGACCGTGTACAGCCCCGACTGGACCGAGGTCCTCGAAATGACCCCGGGGCAGGTCGTGTTCGTCGATGCCGCGTCGGGCGCGGTCACCGGCCGCATGATTCTGGACGGCCAGATCGCCGGCTCCAACCAGGCCCAGTCCGCCACGTTCGTGCCCGAGCTGGGATCGGCGTTTCTCCTGGACGGTCCGGGCGAGCACATCCTCGAGGTGAACGTATCCCACCGGACCGTCTCGGAACTCGAGATCGCCTGGACCGGCGACGGTGCCGGACTGTCCGGCGTGGCGTGGGACCCGGTCGCCGGCCGTCTTCTCGTCGGACGCCTGGCGCGGGGGGCCGGGGGTCTTCCCGACTTCGCGGCCTCGGGTACCGTCGTAGCGCTGGACGTCCGGGGCGCGGTCGTCGCGGAGTACCGGGTCGGTCCGTCCCCGTCGCAC
>JAHEEH010000033.1:2443-10157 GCA_024640835.1 Bacteroidota bacterium | reverse complement strand
CGTACATCACGTAGTCCCCCACGCCCGAATTCACGGTGTCGATCGCGATGAGCGGGTCACCCGCCGGCTCCCGGTCGAAGGTGAGCGGCTGAAGCACCATGAGGCGGCGCCCCACGAAGGACTCCACCTTGCGGGTCGCCCAGACATGGCCGATGACGCGTCCCAGGTTCACGCGGCCCCTTCCGCGTCCACGCGGTCCACGATCGCGGTGATGACCGCGTCCACCGGCCGGTTCCGGGTGATGTCGGTCTGCCGGGCGCTGGATCCCTGGGCCATGAGGACCGTCTCCCCGATGCCGGCTCCGACGCTGTCCACCGCCACGACGAACCGGTCCCGGACCGTTCCGTCCAGGGCCAGCTCGCGGACGATCTGGAGCTTCATGCCGGTCAACTGCTCGTCCTTGCGCGTCGCCCAGACGGTTCCGACCACTTTTCCGAGGACCATGGGGATCGTGGCTCGTTAGGATGCCGCCTTCACGTTACAGCGAACGGCGGGCAAATGAAAGCGACCGCCGGCTCAGAACGGACGGCCCGCGCACTCGAACGGAATCCCGAAATACGCGGCCACCGTGGCGGCGTGGTCGGCAAACGTGGATCGTGTGCCCAGGTCCTTCGCGGGGCCGCCGTCGACGTACAGGAGAGGAACGTACTCGCGCGCGTGGTCGGTCCCGGGAGTCGTCGGGTCGTTCCCGTGGTCGGCCGTGATGACGAGGCGGGATCCCGCGGGCAGCGCCTCGACCAGCCCGGGAAGGGCCCGGTCGAAGGCCTCGAGCGCCCGGGCGAATCCGCCGACGTCGTTGCGGTGCCCGAAATCCTGGTCGAACTCCACCAGGTTGGCCCACACGAACGTGGGGTCTACCACGGTTCGGAAGGCGGCCTCCAGGCTCCGCACGCCCTCGAGGTTCGATGTCGTCTTCACGGTCTCGCCGAATCCCTCGCCCGCGAAGAGATCGGCCACCTTTCCGATGGACACCGTGCGGATTCCGGCGTCCATGAGCGCCACGGGGAGCGTGGGGCCGGGCGGGCGGATGGACAGGTCCCGCCTGTGGTCGGACAGCCTGCGGAAAGCCCCGGGAGCGCCGTCGAACGGCCGGGCGATGACTCGGCCCACGCCGTGGCGACCCACGCACACGTCCGTCCGCGCCGCCCCGCACCACGCATACAGCCGCTCCAGTGGAACGACGTCCACGTGCGTCGCCACCTGGAAGACGGAATCCGCCGACGTGTACACGATCGGGCGACCGGTCTCGAGATGACGGGCACCCTCGTCGTCCAGGACGTCCGTGCCGGAGGCCGGGCGGTTCGCCAGCACGCCGTCGACGCCCGCGACCTGGCAGAACGCCCGGATGACCTCGTCGGGGAATCCGTCCGGGTAGACCGGAAACGGTTCGTCCAGCACGAGGCCGGCCAGCTCCCAGTGACCCGTGGTCGAGTCCTTGCCGGCTGCCGTCTCGAGCAGCTTTCCGAAGGACGCGGCCGGAGACTCCACCCGCGGCACCCCGTCCAGGGGGCGGATGCACCCGAGGCCGAGCCGACCCAGGTTCGGAAGCGACGGCCTCGCGGATGCGCACACGTGACCGAGCGTGTCGCTGTCCGAGTCGCCGTAGCGGTGGGCGTCGGGCTGAGCCCCGATCCCCACGCCGTCCAGAACGATGGTTACGAAGAGAGGGCCCGGCATCACTCCAGGATGACGCACTCGCCCGTCTCGAAGGACTCGCGAAGTGCGGCGGTCGCGTCCGAGCGCAGCTCGTCCGGTCCGTCGTGCCGGTCGCCGAGCATCGCGATGCCCACGCTGACCCCTCCCTGGAGGGATCCCCCCTCCCGAGCCATGCCGGCTTGGAGGTCGGATGCCCACAGGGCCGTCTCGTCCACCTGGGCGCGGCGGAAGATGCCGTACGTGAGCTCGCCGAACCGTTCGACCCGGCCTCCCGACGCGGCGGCCTCGAGCCGCTCGCGAAGCACGGCATCGGCCTCGCCGACGTCGACCGGACCACGCTCGCCGATCGCCTCGGCCCGGTTCAGATAGACCAGCGCGAGAGCCAGGGGCCCCCCGCCCGCCCGCGCCGCCTCCATCTCGTCGGCGATGATCTCGCGCCGGGGACGCAACGGAACGCCGGTCGGCGTGGAGCGGGTGAGGGGTGGAATGCCTCGCGTGATGAACGATTGCACGAGCCGCCCGAACTCCCCGAGCGTGCCACGGGCGGCAGCGCGGTCCAGTCCGGAGTCTCCCATCGAATCGGCCACCAGCAGCCATACGACTGCATTCTGCGGCCCTGCGAGGGGTACGAAGGCCGCCTGCCGGATGGCTATCGGCTCGTGGTAATAGCCGAGTCGCTTGGGGTCGAAGCCTCCGGGAGATCCGCAGATCAGGACGACCGGTTCCAGGGCCCGATGACCGGCGACCAGCGGCTCGGAGACGGCGAACCGCCCCCCGTTGCGGGCGAAGGCGTTCCGGCTGACGACCGCCTCGACGGAATAGGCGAGCGCCCCGTCCTCCTGGCGGAGAAGGCACACGGTATTGGCGTCCACCGCGGCGCGCAGTCCCCGGAGCACGGAGAGCATGACCTCCGCGTCGAACGTGTCCGAAACCCCTTCCACGAGGATCCGGGCCGTACGGGACTTCTTCCGGACGGAACCGACGGCCGTTTCTCCCACCGGCGTCGCGATCTCCCGGTCCGCGTCCTCCCGTGGGGGCGCCGGGGGCGGCGAACCGAACAGGGGACCGTTTCCGCCGATGGACATGGGCTTCATGCCCGATTCCTTCTCCCTGGCGGAGGGGCGGACGGGCTCGGACGTCTTAGGCCGGTCGAACGGCTCTCCGGCGGCCTCTTCCTCTTCTCCGTTCTCTGCTTCGGGCGCGGAGAAGGACCCCGCCCCGTTGTCGGCGCTCCCCTTCGGCCGGATGCCGACGATGCCGAGGGATTGCAGCTCCTCTTTCGGATCCAGGATGGGCGGACGGACCACCTCGAGCTCACGGACGTGCCGACGGCGCACCCCGGCGGCGAGCATTCCGCCGGCGGAGACCAGCAGGACGATCGCCAGGAGATACAGCAGAGGCTTCGCGAGGACGATCGCCAGGACGATGGCGACGACGGCCAGAACCACGAATAGGACCCGGATCATGCGGTTGGCCGGCTGCGCGGAATACGGAAACCAGGGAGGTGAGGGGCTTGACGAATGTACCTTGGTCCCTCGCCGATTGTCAACAATAACGGTGCTGCGAACGGGGTCATACGGCATCCGTCGCCTGCACCACCCATCCCGCCTCTCGCGCCCCCGGTCCGGTCGCGATCGTGTGCGCCCCCTCGGGCATGGGAATCTCCGGCAATCGGCCGCGCACGCCCTCCTCGGAGACCGGCACCGGATTCGGTTCCGCCCACGTCTCGCCCCGCGTCGTCCGCATGACGACGTGGTCGCCCGAGCGCCCCATGACCCACGAGCGATCGAGCGGGACCTTGCCGAACGGCGTGTCCAGCACGTAGACCGGGATGGCGAAGCCGCTGGTGCGTCCGCGAAGCGATTCCATGAGGTCCATGCCGCGCTCGATCGAGGTCCGAAACGCGGCCGTTCCGCCGATCAACTGGGACTGGTACAGGTAGTACGGGCGGACCCGCATCCGGACCAGCCCCTCGAACAGATCGCGCAGGGTGTCGGCGTCGTCGTTGATGCCTTTCAGGAGGACGGTCTGGTTGCCGACCGGTACCCCCGCCCGGAGCAGGCGGTCGATCGATTCCGCCGCGTCGGGAGTCAGTTCCTTCGGATGGTTGAAGTGGGTGTTGAGCCAGAGGGGGTGATGCCGGGCCAGCACGCTGCAGAGCGCGTCGTCGATCCGGTACGGGAGCTTCACGGGCATGCGCGTCCCGATGCGGATGATCTCCACGTGCCCGATGGCCCGCAGCTCCCCCAGAAGCCAGTCCAGCATCCGGTCGCCGTACGTCAGCGGATCGCCCCCGGTGACCAGCACGTCCCGGATTTCCGGATGCGCCGCGATGTACGCGATCCCCTCCCGAAGCTCCGACCGGCTCATCATCTGCTCGGCATCCCCCACCATGCGCTTCCGCAGGCAGTAGCGGCAGTAGATCGCGCACTCGGTCGTGACGCAGAAGGCGACGCGGTCCCGGTAGTTGTGGATCACGTTCCGGACCGGAGAGTGGGCCATCTCCTCCAGGGGATCCACGACGCCAACGAGGTCGGGCTCCACCTCCGAGAGGGATGGCACGACCTGCCGGCGCACCGGGCAAGCCGGATCGTCGGGATCCATGAGCGACGCGTAGTACGGCGTGATGCTCCATCGAAACACCCCGCGCGTGGCCTCGATCGCCGCCCGCTCGTCGGCCGTGAGCCGGACGAGGTCCGCCAGCACCTGCTCGTCCAGCACGCGCTCGCGCATCTGCCAGCGCCAGTCCCGCCAGACGTCCGTGCTCACGCCCTGGAACCCCTTCATGGCGACACCTCGGCAACGGGAACGGCGCGGCCGATCGCCTCGCCCAGCAGGTCCGCCAGGAAGGCGTCGTACGGCAGCCCCAGGAGCTCGGCGATCACCGCGAACGTACCGTCCGGAGCGAAGGTCGGAAGCGGGTTGATCTCCAGGAACCAGGGCCTGCCGTTCCCGTCGACCCGGAAGTCGATCCGCGCGAAATCCCGGCACTCCAGCTTCCGGAATGCGAGGAGCGCCAGCCGCTGCAGATCCGCCTCCAGCCCGGAGTCCAGCCGCCCCTCGATCCGGTACGACCACTCGCGGCGCGGCGCGCCACGGCGCTCCAGCGCATGCAGACCGATGCCGGTGTCCACCTCGACCGCGCGCTGGATCGCGGGCAGGGGCCGGGGAGGGTCGGAGCCCACGACCGCGACCGTGTACTCTCCCCCGCCCGTCACGTAGGTCTCCACGAGAGCGTCCTGCCCGTAGTCCCGCGTGATCCGGTCGACTTCGGCTCGCAGGGCGGGAAGGTCCCGTACGAGGCTGTTCGGCCCGATGCCCTTCGCCGACCCCTCGTACCGGGGCTTGACGAAGAGCGGAAAGGGGCCCGGAAGGTCCTCCGGGCCGAGACTCGACGCGTCGCCGATCGTCCGGAACGCCGGCGTCGGGACACCGGCCGCGGCGACCAGGTCCTTGGTCCAGGCCTTGTCCAGGCTCACCGACAGGGTCAGGGCATCGGATCCCACGAAGGGCACCCCGGCCATCTCGAGGAGCGTCGGCGCCCAGCCCTCCCGGTTCCGCGAGTGGGCGCCTTCGGCGATGTTCACGGCCACGTCGATCGATCCGAGCCGATCGCGATCCAGCCGGGCGGGCGTGCCCAGGCGGACGGGCTCGTGTCCCAACCGGCCGATCGCGGCCTCCAGGGCGAGCAGCGTGGCCTCCGGCTCGTTCTCCGCGTCCGCGTCCGGGGGTTCCCCTGGCCGCCACGGGTAATCGTCGAAGAGATCGTACAGAATGCCGACGCGCATGGAAAGGAAGGTCGTGAAGCGCCGTGTAACGCCGGCGCATTCGTTTTGTGCGCCCGTATCTTCCGGGGCCCCATCCGACCGGTTTCCGCCATGCGACGCCTGCTGCCCCTGATCCTGATCCTGGCCTCCTGCACCACTCCGCCGCCCGAGCGGACCTTCCCGGGAGGACGGCTCGTAGACCTCACGCACGCGTTCGACTCGACCGCCGTGTACTGGCCGACGGCCGCCGGCTTCGAGCTCACGGTCGATTCCGAGGGCATGACGGAGGGCGGGTACTGGTACGAGGCCAACAGCTTCCGGTCGGCGGAGCACGGCGGAACGCACCTGGACGCGCCCGTCCACTTCGCCGAGGGGCACCCGTCCACGGACGAAATCCCGCTCGAGCGACTCATCGGGCCGGCCGTGGTCGTCGACGTGTCCGCGCAGGCCGCCGCCGACCCGGATTACCTGGTCTCCGTGGCGGACTTCGAGCGGTTCGAAGGCGAGAACGGACCGATCGCGGACGGCACCATCGTCCTTCTGCGCACGGGTTTCGGAGCCCGCTGGCCGGACCGTGCCTCGTACATGGGCACGGACGAGCGCGGCGCGGACGCCGTCAGCAAGCTCCATTTCCCGGGTCTGGATCCCGATGCCGCGACCTGGCTCGTCGAACACCGGTCGATCCGTGCGATCGGGCTCGACACGCCGTCGATCGACCACGGTCCCTCCGTCGACTTCGCGTCCCACCGCGTACTCTTCGCCGCGGACATACCCGCCTTCGAGAACGTGGCGGCGCTGGACGTCCTGCCCGCGACCGGATTCCACGTGATCGCCCTTCCGATGAAGATCAGGAGCGGATCGGGAGGCCCGCTCCGGATCGTGGCCGTGCTGCCCGAATGACGGTCAGTGCAGGGCCACGCGCCGGATGAAGCGCCGAACCGACAGCGCGGAACCCATCCAGCCGAGCACCACGCCGACGACCACCACGCCGGCGGCGACCAGCGGCAGGTAGTTCTCGCGTGCCGTGAAGAGCTCCGGCAGGTACTGCATCACCACGGCCCCGCCCGAATACACGATTCCCGCGGCGACGGCGCCCGCGATCAGGCCCTGGGCCATGCCCTCGATCAGGAACGGACGCCGGATGAAGCGATCCGTCGCCCCCACGAGCTTCATGGTGCGTATGAGGAGCCTGCGGGCGTAGATGGTGAGCCGGATCGTGTTGGCCACCAGGAAGATCGATGCGAGCAGCACCAGGATTCCCGCGCCGAGCCCGATCAGCGTGACGAGCTGCAGGTTGCTCTGCACCTGCAGGAGCAGCTCCTGGTTGAACTCGACCTCGTCCACCTGGTCCATCGCCTCGAAACGACTTCGCAGGGCGCCGATGCTGTCCGCGTTCGTCCACGTCGGCATGATGCGGACACGGACCGAAGGCGGCAGGAAGGGCTCGTCGAAGAACGCCTCGGCTCCCTCGCCGAATTCCGTCCGGAAGATCTCCTCGGCCCGCTCCCGCGAGATGTATTCCGCCCGTTCCACGCCCGGTATCAGCTGCATCCGGGCGTGCACGGCACGACCCGTCCGGTCGTCGGTGTCCAGGTCCAGGTACACCTCCATTTCCCCTACGCGGTAGCGAAGCCAGTCCGCCACCTCGCGCGCCTCCCAGATGATCATGGCGAACGTGCCGACCAGCACGAGGGCCACGGCCATCGCGCTCATGGAGGCGACGGCGGCGAAGGTCGCCCGCCTGAGGCCCTTCAGACCCTCACGGACGGTGTACGGAAGAACGGCCACCGGTACGGATTCCCTTTAGTGGACCGACCAAGATAGCGCGAACCTCCCGCAATGTTTCGGGCGACGCGCCTCACAGGGGCTCGAACCGGTTTGCGGTCCGATTCTTGGCCACGCGGTCCGGGTGGAAGATGCGCCCGTTCATCGCCAGGTACACGCCCGGAGGGAGGATCTGAACGGCGGCGAACGCGAAGCCGATGTTGAACTCGGCATCGCTCGCCTTGAACCGGGCGGGGCTCAGGGAACCGACGAGCACGACGGTCTTCCCCTCGATGCTTCCCAGGGCACGGGCCGTTTCGACCATGGTGTCGGTCCCGTGCGTGATCAGCACGCGGTCGATGCCGCACGACCGGACGTGCTCCACCACCGCCTCCCGATCTTCCGGCGTCATGTCCAGGCTGTCCTTCCGCATGAGCGCATCGATGCGCACGTCCACCGTGGATCCGGCGGTGCGCAGGATCTCGAGAATGGTCGGCTCGCCGACGGCGTATTCGCTCGACGCGTCG
>JAHEEH010000033.1:0-2433 GCA_024640835.1 Bacteroidota bacterium | reverse complement strand
CATGACGCCGATCGGAACGGGGTGTCCATGTTACGAAGGACGGGGAGACCGCTGCACCGGCCGACCCGCGAGCCATACCGAATGGGCCGCGTTCGGCACCGCGTGATAGAGCCACTGCTCCTCCGAATCCGCGTCCAGCACCAGGAGGTCGGCCCGCTTGCCCGTCTCCACCGAGCCGCATATCGACTCGATGCCGCATGCGCGAGCCGCGTGGACGGTCGCGCCCTTGAGCGCTTCCGCGGGTGTGAGGCCGCTCATCGTGCACGCGAGCGTCATGGCCCACGGAAGGTGGTAACTGGGCGCGCTTCCCGGGTTGAAATCCGTCGCGACGGCCACCCGGCAGCCGGCGTCGAGAAACGCTCGGGCCCTCATGGGCGGCTGGCGGAGATACAGGGAGGCGAACGGCAGGGCGACGGCCACCACGCCCGCCCGGGCCATGGCGCGCATGCCGGCGTCCGACGTGTGCTCCAGGTGGTCGGCCGACGTCGCGCCGACCTCGGCGGCGAGCAGGCCTCCGCCGCCATCCGCCAACTGATCCACGTGCAGGCGTGCTCCCATGCCGTGCGCGGAGGCCGTCGACAGGATCGCGCGTGCCTCGTCCGCCGTGAAGGCCCCGGTCTCGACGAATACGTCGCAGAACCGGGCGCGACCGGCCGACTGCGGGATGATGCGCTCGCGGACGAGCCGAACCCAGCCCTCCCGGTCGTTCTCGAACTCGGGAGGGATCACGTGCGCGGCGAGCAGGGTGGGGACGATCGGCTGATCCCGGCGGTCCTCCAGGTGACCGATCACCCGCAGGAGGCGGGCCTCCGCGTCCTCGCTGAGCCCGTACCCGGTCTTCGCCTCCACGGCCGTCACGCCGAGTTCCAGCATCGCGTCCAGGAATCCGCTCGCACGCGCCACCAGGGCCTCTTCCGAGGCCTCCCGGGTCGCGCGCATCGTCGAACGGATGCCGCCCCCGGCGGCCGCGATCTCCAGGTACGAGGCTCCGAGCGCCCGCAGGGTGAATTCGTCCGCCCGCCATCCGGCGAAGGCCAGGTGCGTGTGGCAGTCCACGAGCCCCGGCACCACGAGCCGGCCGCCCGCGTCGAATTCCTCCTCGGCCGCGTACGTCGCCGGCAGCGCGTCGTCCGGACCGTGCCAGACGAACCGTCCGTCGCGGAACACCACCGCCGCCCGCTCGACCGGATGCACGTCGTCCTGCCGTCCTTCCGCGCGACAGGTGACCAGCCGACCGATGTTGCGAAGCACGGGCATGGGATCAGTCCAGCCCGGGAACGTGATCCAGAAGCTCCGTTCCGCGGATCAGGCGCATGGCGGGCGCCAGGTCCTCGTGGAAGAAGTAGTCCTTTTCCCGGTGCGGGATGCGGGTGCGGACCAGGGCGTGCGCCGACTCCACACCCCGACCGGGCCGGAGCGGTGCGCGGTAGTCGAGGGCCTGGGCCGCGGTGATGAGCTCGATCGCCAGCACGTGCTCCACGTTGTGCAGTACCTGGAGGAGCTTCACGGCGCTGATCGCCCCCATCGATACGTGATCCTCCTGGCCGAGACTCGTGGGAATGGAGTCCACGGACGCCGGATGACACAGGACCTTGTTCTCCGACACCAGCGCGGCAGCGGTGTACTGCGGGATCATGAAGCCCGAATTGAGCCCGGTCTCGCGCATCAGGAGCTCCGGCAGGCCGTCGTGACCGGCGAGCAGCAGGTAGATCCGGCGCTCCGAGATGGAGGCGAGCTCCGACAGGGCCATCGCGGCAAAGTCGAGCGCGAGGGCCAGGGGCTGTCCGTGGAAATTGCCACCCGAGAGCACGTCCCCGTCCTCGAAGACGAGCGGGTTGTCGGTCACCGAGTTCATCTCGATCTCGATCACCCGTCGCGCGTAGCCGAGGGCATCGCGGCTTGCCCCGTGCACCTGCGGCACGCAGCGCAGGCAATAGGGGTCCTGGACCTTGCCGCAGTGACGATGGGCTTCCAGGATCTCGGAATCCGCCAGGAGCCGCCGCACATTGCCCGCCACCACGCCCTGCCCGGGGTGAGGGCGCGCCTCGTGGATCCGCGCGTCGAACGGCTTGATGCTGCCCTGCAGAGCCTCCAGGCTCATGGACGCGACGAGGTCGGCCAGGCGCTCGAGCGCCCGCGCCTGGTGCAGCGTCCGGGCCCCGTACGCGGTCATGAGCTGCGTGCCGTTCAGGAGGGCGAGACCATCCTTGGCGTCGAGTTCTATGGGCTCCAGGCCGTGCTCGGCCAGCACCTCGGCCGCCGGCCGCTCGCCTCGGCCATCGGCGGACCAGAAGGCCCCGTGCCCGAGAAGCGGCAGCGCGAGATGCGCCAGCGGGGCCAGGTCGCCGGACGCCCCCACGCTTCCCCGGGACGGCACCACCGGCACCAGGTCCTGCGCGGCGAGGGCGAGGAGCCGCTCGAAGGTCGCGATCG
>JAHEEH010000032.1:1109-10159 GCA_024640835.1 Bacteroidota bacterium | reverse complement strand
TGCACGGAAGCCTGGGGCACCTGGTGGTGAACATGGTCACCCTGTACTTCTTCGGACCGTATCTCGAGGCCGTGCTCGGCTCTGCGCGTTTCCTGCTGGTCTACTTCGGGGCCGAGCTCGCGGCGCACGTCCTGACGCTGTGGCGGCACCGCGACACGCCCGGCTATGCGGCGGTCGGAGCGTCGGGGGCGATCAGCGGAGTGGTGTTTGCCTTCTGCCTCTTCCGTCCTTTCGATCTGCTCTACGTCTTCTTTGCGATACCCATTCCCGCCTGGCTCTTCGCCATCCTTTTCGTGGCCGTGTCGGTGGCCGCCATGCGCCGGCAGGAGGGAGGTATGACCGGAGGAATTGCCCACGAGGCGCACATCGGGGGAGCACTGGGGGGCCTCGTCATGACCCTGCTCGTTCGTCCGGAAGCCCTGGCGACGTTCCTCTCGCAGATGGGCCTCTGAAGGGAGGGACTGATCACCGTTATTGTCTATCGCGATAAACCGCCCCCAGGACGCTCTCAAGGCGGTTGCGCCTATTTTTCCGTTATTGTTCTTGGCGCGCGGTCGTCAATTCCGTATACTTGGGCACCTCATGCCGCCTGGAAGCGCCGGATCACCGCGCACTCAGTCGCGCCATGTGTATGGGCACCAAAAAGCCTGACCCGCCGGGTCGGGCTTTTTGCTCAGGGGTCGATCCGGTTCGCCTGGCACGGTGCGTCGGCCCACGGACGCCGAGTTATGCACCTCTCCTGTGGATATTTGTGTGAATTGAATGTGGACTTCTGAACGTGTCCGGACTATTGACGCCGGTTTGTAGCCGGACTATAATAGTCCCAGTGCCTGACGGCACCGTTCCTTGACGCGACTGAGTCTCTAGGCTGCATGAGGTAAGCCCGCGCGGGTCGAAAGACCAGCGGAAGCGAACCCCGGCCGTCACGTCGCCGCCTCGTGTGGCGATACGGATGGGCGGACGCAAGGTGGCCGAACCGGCGCTGTCACGCTGGCTGTTCGCAGTCGGCGTAGGGATGTCGGGTCGGAAAACCAGCGTGGATCGAGAGCACGGTCGGCTGGACTTCGGTCCAGGCGGTACGGTTCACGATCTGGCAGTCCCGACCGGAACCCGCCGGAAGCTTTTCGGAGCGATCGGCGCGGACGGACGGCGCACTGCGCACGAGTGTCGGAACGCGGACTTCGAAAGAAGACCGCCGGATGATGGTCGAAGCGGGTGCGGGCCATCGGCAAACGAAACCGTCGCAAGGCGGAGGAGAGAGCCGACGGTTGACGAACGCGGGGAAAGGGATCGTTCTTCAACTCACGATGGAGAAGGATGTCGGAACCACGCACGCGCGAGTGAGGATTGCGACGTAAGCCCATGCGACGTAATCCGTCTGGTCGGTCCTTCGGGACAGACCGACATGCCCTTAGCGGCAGGCCGCAAGGCCAGCCGTGAAACGAGACTTCTCCTCCCATACGGAGGCCGTGCGCGACTTCGGTCGACGCGGCGTCCGGGAGGAACACCTCCCCACGGGGATGCGCCCGGCTTCGGCCGACGCTACCCGGGGAGGCTGTCGCGTCGGGGGATCGAAAGGGCTGTCCAGTTTCTGGGCAGCTTTTTTTTTGCCCCTGCCCCATCCAGGCACGGACGCGGAGAGGATCAGATCCGGGCGAGGAGATCCGGCCACTCCGAAAAGCAGAAGGCGTCGGTGGGAGCCCGCGCCGGGTCTCCGTCGATCCAGGCCACCTGCCAACCGGCTGCGAGCCCACCCCGGATATCCGAACGGAGCGAGTCCCCCACGTAGAGGATCCGGCGAGCCTGCGTCCCTACGTGCGCCGCGGCCCACTCGAAAAGGCGTCGGTCCGGCTTCATGAGGCCGATCTCCTCCGAGATGATCGTGGCGGCGGATCGCGTGTCGAGGTCCGGAAAGCGGGCCAGCTTTGCCCGCTGGATCTCCCTGAACCCGTTGGTCAGGATGCCAACCCGCAGACGGTCGGCCACGTCGGAGAAGGCCTCCAGCGCACCCTGCCGCGGGCGCCAGTGTCTCGCGTAGAGCTCCAGGTAGCGGTCTCCCGTGTCCGCGGCATCGGGGCCGTCGATGCCCATGACATCGAACAGTCGTTCAAAGCGCGCGCGCTTGGCTTCGGCCTTGTCGATCCGCCCGGCTCCGTACTCCTCCCAGACCGCCTGGTTTACACGGTGATAGGCCTCCTCGACCGACTCCATTCGAAAAGGCACGAGGGTCTCGATCTCACGCGCAAGGTCGTTGAGGGCCAGTCGCTCGGCGTGGCGATGGTCCAGCAGCGTGTCGTCGAGGTCGAAGAAGACGAAATCGACGTCGAATGTCAGGGCACCATCCACGGGATCATCCATCGAGCGTCCGCTGGTACAACGCGTACTCCTTGTCCCTGACCCCACCGAGCGCCTCGAGGGCGTTCTTCATGGCGGGGTTGTTGTCCAGCACCCAGCTCATCTCGCAGGACGGAAACCCGCGGGGCGGGAGCTTCTCGACGAACTGCAGGATGAGCGCCGCGTCGATTCCCCGACCATGATAGGCCCTCCTCACACCGAGGAGGGGGAGGCGCACCTCCTGGATGCCGCCGAAGAAGTCGGAGAGCAGCAGCCGGAAGAGGCCGGAAGGCAGGAGCCGGCCGTTCCGGATACGACGCAGAACCTGGTTCAGGTTCGGAATGGCCACCGCAAATCCGACGACCTCGCCGTCGAGCTCGGCCATGAACGCCATCTTCGGGTCGAGGATCTGCTTCAGGTCGCGCGCGAGCTGGGCGAACTCCGCTTCCGTCATGGGGACGAATCCCCAGTTGTCGGCCCAGGCATCGTTGTAGATGGACCGCACGAGGGCCACTTCCTCGTCGAACCGGCTCATCTCCACCGTCCTGATGCGCAGCTCGGGATATCGGCGGTACACGAGCTGGACGCCACGGCTGAACCGGTCGAGGTCGGCATACTTACGATGGATGAAGTAGGCCCACATGGTCGCCGTGCGCTCAAAGCCGTACTCGAGCAGGAGCCGCTCGTAATACGGCGGATTGTAGGCCATGAGGATGTACGGCGGCAGCGCGAATCCGTCCACGAGCAGGCCGGCCACATCGTTCATCGACGGGTTGGCGGGGCCGCGCATCGCGGACAGGTTCTGTCCGCGCAGCCACTTGCCGGCCGCGTCGAACAGGGCGCCCGAAACCTCGGGGTCATCGATCGACTCGAAGAACCCGAAGAACCCGACGCCGTCGTCATACTTCTTCAGATGCTCGCCGTTGACGATCGCTCCAATGCGGCCGACCACCCTGCCTTCGTGGTTCCGCGCCAGGAAAGTCCGGATGCGGCCGTGCTCGAAGAAGGCGTTCTTCGAAGGATTCAGGAGCCGTGCCGCCTCGATGCGCAGCGGGGGGACGAATATCGGATCCCGGCGATAATGCTCGTAAGGGAAGTCGATGAACGCCCTGAGGTCGCGTCGATCGTCAACCGGGCTTACCTCCACTCTGGCCATGTCGCTTGAAGGGTCTCGGGCGCGCCGGGTGGTGCAATCGCGGGTGCCGCCAGGGGCCCTACCCCTGCGTCCCGTTGTCCCCGATGACGCCGTGCCGCCTGCCCACGCGCACGAACGCATCCAGGATGAACTCGAGATCCCTGTCCGTGTGCGTGGCCATGTAGGACGTCCGCATCAGCGACTGGCCCTTGGGGACGGCGGGTGGCACGACCGGGTTCACGAATACGCCCTCCTCGAGCAAGTCGGCCCAGAACCTGAAGCAGGTGTGCAGATCGCCGACGACGACCGGAATGATCGGAGACTGGCTGCTCCACACGTTGAAACCTGCATCCCGGAATCCAGAGCGCATGGTGTCCGAGATCTTCCAGAGGCGTTCGACGCGCTCGGGCTCGGCCTCCAGGATCTCAAGGGACTTGAGTACCGTTCCGACGTTGGCCGGCGGCATCGAGGCACTGAAGATGTGGGCAGACGCCTGGTGGCGGACGAACTCGATGACGTCGCTGTCTCCCACGCAGAATCCACCCAGCGAGGCAAATGACTTCGAGAAGGTGCCCGTGGTCAGGTGCACGCGATCCTCGACGCCGAAATGCGCGGCGCTCCCATGCCCACCAGGTCCCACGACGCCGACCGCGTGGGCGTCGTCGAGCATGAGTACGGCGCCGAATTCCTCGGCCAGGTCGATGAGCTCCGGCACCCGCGCCATGGTCCCGGACATGGAGAAGACGCCGTCCGACACGATCAGCTTGCCGGCTCCCGGGTTCTCGGTCGAGGCGCGCTCCAGCAGCCGACGCAGGTGCACGAGATCGTCGTGCCGATAGCGCCAGGTCTCGGCCAGGCTGACCTGCGTGCCGGCGACGATGCACGAGTGGTTGTCCTTGTCCGAGAAAATGATGTCTCCCTTGGAGGCCAGCGCCTGGATGACCCCCATGTTCGTCATGTAGCCGGTCGAAAAGAGAACGCAGGCTTCCCGGCCCATGAACCTCGCCAGGCGTTCCTCGAGCTCGATGTGGATGTCGAGGGTCCCGTTCAGGAAGCGGCTTCCGGTGCAACCCGTGCCGTACTGCCGGATGGCCTGCGATGCGGCCTCCTGTACCCGCGGGTCGGAGGTGAGGCCCAGGTAGTTGTTGGACCCCGCCATGATCACTTCCTTCCCGTTGATGATGGCGTGCGATCCGTCATTCCGGGAGATGGGCCGGAAGTACGGATACAATCCGGCATTCTTGACCTGCGAGAAAAGGCTGTCCGGGTCGAAGAATCGGTGGCACTTGTCGAACAGGGACGGCTCGACGCGCGTGGCGGTCGGATTGTCCGTCTGCTGGAGCTTTGCTTCGCCCTCGTGCATCATATGGACCGATCGGGGAGCGGGATGAAAGGGCGGAAAGTCCCGCCTCCGGTGACAGGGGCCGATGGGGCTAGCTCCCGGGGAGTCTGCTCTCGACGGCGCGCAACGTCGCCGAAAATACGACACGTTCGTCAGGCAAGGCCACCTTTAATGGCGCCCGCCCGTGGCAGTTCCTCCCGGGAGCCTCAGCGCCGCCCTGGACGCCACACGACTGACGGGGCGACCACGAGGGATCCGTCCGCGTTCACGTCAGGCCGGAGGCCGAGCGCAAGATCCTCTCCGACGTCAAAGTCGAGCAGGTGCGCGCTGACGTAGGCGTCGAGCACGGACAGGGCCCAGACCACCCCGATGCCCAGGATGGACAGGTCGCGATTGCGCCGGAGCAGATCGCGGTGGGATCGCAGGGGTCCCGAAGACACCGCACCCACGGACGAGGCGACTTCATCGTACGATGCCCGGTAGTCCAGGCGGGGGTTCTCGGCGAGGGTACCGCGATCCACCAGCTCCTGGTACGCCTTGTACTGATAGGCCTTCCTGTAGAGCCGGTAGTCTCCGTTCAGGGTGACCACGGCATAGACCAGGCCCCCGATCGCGCCCAGGATGATCGGCGTCTTGAGCGGCTGGCCATTGTACCACTGACCCCATCCCGGAAGGACGGCGGATCGCAGGAGCGCACCACGGGGCGATCGACCCACGCTGGCCGCGGAATCGGCAGGCACGGATGCGGGTCCGGACTGGGCGCGGAGCGAGACGCTCCAGGGCGCCAGGGCCAGGAGCATCGCGCAGGCCACCAGGCGGCGTCCGACCGTGCTTCCGGAGAGACTGGGCTTGCTCACGAACTGATCAGATCGATGAGTCGCTCCAGGTCGTCGTCGCTGTAGTACGCCACCTCGATGCGCCCTCCGTCACCCGCCGGGCCGGGTCGGATCTGCACCCTGGTACTGAGCGCCGACCGGAGGCGATCGGTCAGGGCCTGAAGCTGGATCTCATCCCGGCCCGACCGAGGCGCCGACGACGTCGGGGGCACCGCCTGGCCGCGATCGCCCTTGCGCTGCCACGATTTTACGAGGTCCTCGACGGCCCTCACGGACAGCCCCCTGTCCACGATCTTCGCCAGCATCTGGAGCTGGATCTTCTCGCTCTCCACCGGAATCAGCGCGCGGGCATGTCCAACCGTGAGACGGCCGTCCCTCAGGCAGGCCTGGATCGCCGGCGGCAGTCGAAGCAGGCGGAGGAAGTTGGCCACGGTGCTCCGGTTCTTCCCTACGCGGTCTGCGACCTCTTCCTGTCGGAGCCGGCACTCGTCCAGAAGTCGCTGGTATCCGAGTGCGATCTCGATCGGATTCAGCTCTTCCCGCTGGACGTTCTCCACGAGGGCCATCTCGAGCATGGCCTCGGTGTCGGCTTCACGGACATAGGCGGGAATGGCCTCGAGGCCGGCGCGCCGTGCCGCACGGACGCGGCGCTCTCCCGAGATGATCTGGAAACGGCCGCCGCTCACCGCCCGGACGGTGATCGGCTGAATCACGCCCAGTTGGCGGATGGATGCCGCGAGCTCCTCGAGGGCGATCTCATCGAAGGACTGGCGGGGCTGAAAGGGGTTGGGATCGACGAGATCGATCTCGATGTCGCTGACGCGACCGACGCGGGCGCGGTCCTGGAAATCGTAGAGGCGGGACGGCGGCACGCCCGAGGGCGCGGCGTCCGGAAGACTCTCGCCGCCCCCCGGAAGCAGGGCGCCCAGACCCTTGCCCAGTGCGACTTTTCCTTTGGTCATGGCGAAGGTCTCGAAGGAATCAGGAATGGCCGTTTCCGGGAGTGCCGGAAGAGGCGGGTCGTGCGGGACGACCCGGGCCGCCGACGCCGTTGACGGCGTCGGCCGACGCGGTCGACCGGGCGATCACCTCGCGGGCCAGGGCAATGTAGTTCCGTGCGCCGGTGCTCGTGGCGTCATAGAGCAGAACGGGCTTGCCAAAGCTGGGGGCCTCGGACAGGCGCACGTTGCGCTGGACGACGGTATGGAACACGCGGTCGCCGAAGTACTTGCGCAGTTCGCCTGCGACCTGGTTCGCGAGGCGGAGCCGGACGTCGAACATGGTCACGAGGACACCCTCGATCTCGAGGTCCGGATTCAGATGCTGGCGGACGAGCTTGATCGTATTCAGAAGCTGCCCCAGACCCTCGAGGGCGAAATACTCCGCCTGGACGGGGATCAGCACGGACGACGCGGCGGAAAGCGCGTTCAGGGTCAGAAGGCCGAGCGAGGGGGGACAGTCGATCACCACGAAGTCGTAGCGATCGCGTACCGCGGAGAGCGCGCGGCGAAGGATGCGCTCGCGCTCCGGCACGTCCACCATCTCGATCTCCGCACCCACCAGGTTGATGTGGCTCGGCACGAGATCCAGGTAGGACATCTCGGTGGAGAGGACGGCATCCTCCAGGGAGACCGTGCCGATGAGGACCTCGTACGACGACGAGGCCACCGTTCGTGAATCGATCCCGACTCCCGAGGTGCCGTTGGCCTGGGGATCGAAGTCGACGAGCAGGGTCCTGTACTCCACGGCCGCGAGGGACGTAGCGAGGTTCACGGCCGTGGTCGTTTTGCCCACGCCCCCCTTCTGATTCGCGACCGCAATGACCTTTCCCATGCTCCGACGAGCCATCCTCCCTTCGATGCTTGATCCAACCACGCACCCCGCGACCCGGCACGGAGTTCCTGCGATCGGGGGCCTCCATCCGAACTCCGCGTGCGAAAGTAGGGACTTCGATGGAGCCAAGCCACCGGATCGAGGTCGTCGGGGCCCGGGACGGTCGAACCTTTTCCACGGCGTGCATCGTTCAGATGGCCGGTTTCCCCACCGTCTCCCGATGGCCCGCAGCTTCGTCCTCAAGGCCGAACCCGTTCCGGATCCGTCCCGGTTCCTTATCGACTACCGGGGATCGCTGAATCCGCAGCAGCTCGCGGCGGCGACGGCCGGCGGAGGAGCGGCCCTGGTGGTCGCCGGCGCCGGCACGGGGAAGACGCGGACGCTCGTGTATCGAGTGGCCTACCTGGTCGAGACCGGGGTCCCGCCCGAGCAGATCGTGCTCCTCACGTTCACCCGGCGCGCGGCACGTGAAATGCTGGCCCGGGCTTCGGCGCTCCTCGACGGGCGGTGTGAACGCGTCCAGGGAGGCACATTCCACTCCTTCTGCGTAGGGATCCTGCGACGTCATGCCGCCCGTCTCGGGTTTCCGTCGCGGTTCACGATCCTGGATGCGGCGGACGCGGCAGACGTCATCGACGTCCTGCGCGGTGGAATGGACCTGCCGAAGGGACGTCGGTTTCCCCGCAAGCGTACCATCCAGGCGATGTTCTCGGCGGTCACGAACCAGGCGGTGCCGCTCGGCGAGATCCTTGGGGAACGCTTTCCGCAGTTCGAGGAGCTCGAACCCTACCTGGCGGAGCTCATGGGCCGGTTCGAGGGGTACAAGCGCGCGCACGGGATGATGGACTACGACGATCTGCTCCGTCGCACGCTCGAGCTGTTCCGGGGTCACGAGGATGTGGGCCGATCGGTCGCATCCGAGTGCCGCCACGTGCTCGTGGACGAGTACCAGGACACGAACAGGATGCAGGCGGGGCTCGTTCGCGCGTTCTCGTCGGTTCATGGCAACGTCATGGCGGTGGGCGACGATGCCCAGTCCATCTACAGGTTTCGCGGGGCGGACTTCCGCAACATCCTCGCATTTCCCGAGGAGTTTCCGGACGCCCGCGTCTTCAAGCTGGAGCACAACTACCGCTCGACGCAGTCCATCCTGGACCTGGCCAACCACCTGATCGTCCAGGCCCGTCACAAGTTCGACAAGGCCCTGTTCACCGAGCGCACGGGAGGGGACCTGCCCGCCATCGTCACGGCGGCGGACGCGCGTTTCGAGAGCCGATTCGTCTGCCAGATGCTGCTCGAGCTACGCGAGCAGGGCGTGCCGCTGCGCGAAATGGCCGTTCTCTTCCGCTCGGGCCACAACTCGTACGAACTGGAAGTGGAGCTGAATCGGCGGGGGATCCCGTTCGTGAAGTACGGCGGACTGAAGCTGTCGGAGGCCGCCCACGTCAAGGACGTGCTGGCGCATCTGCGCGTGCTCGAGAATCCCCGCGACGCGGTATCCTGGAACCGGATCCTCCTCCTCCTCGAGGGAATAGGACCCAAGACGGCCGGACAGGTGATCGAGTGGCTG
>JAHEEH010000032.1:0-1099 GCA_024640835.1 Bacteroidota bacterium | reverse complement strand
GTCCGCCGGCGAGGATCCCCTGGTGCTTCCCGACCGGCCGTTCTCGCCGCGCTATGCCGAAGCCCTGGCCTCGCTCTTCGAACTGCTGAGGCGAATCCGGTCGGATTCCCTGCCGCTCGACGGGCAGGTGGCCGCCGTGCTGGACTACTATGAGCCCATCCTGAAGCGACAGTACTACGAGGACTATCCGAAGCGCCTGCAGGACCTGGAGCATTTCGCGGGAGTCGTGGGCAGTCACATGGACAGGGCTTCGCTCTTGAACGCCCTGGCGCTGGATCCCATCGAACTGACTGCCGTGGACGTGGAACCGCTGGACGAGGACGAAGCGCCGCTCGTCCTGTCCACGATCCATTCGGCCAAGGGCCTGGAGTTCAGGACGGTCTTCGTGATCCATGCCCTGGAAGGGGTGCTTCCCTCCGCCTATGCCGTGGGACGGGACGACGATCTGGACGAGGAACTGCGGCTTCTGTACGTTGCGGTCACGCGCGCGGCGGACCATCTCTTCATCTCGTGGCCGATGGCACAGTACCGACGATACCAGGGCCAGTACCTGACGAGTCCGAGCCGCTTCATCGCCGAGGTGCCGGACAGGCTGCTGGAGCCGTGGTCCCTCACGGAGGAGCCGGCCCTGCCACCCGGTCTGCCCCCCGCGTCCGGAGGTGAGTGCGATGGCTGAAGCCGGTGTGATCGGACTGGTGATCCGGGAGGTCGGCCGGGATTCCCTGGAGACGATCCGGGAGATGAACCGCGTCATCTTCGAAGAGGAGCGCATCATCAACACCTTCGATCATGCCCACCTGCTGATGCTGCTTGCGGAGATCGACGACGCGCCCGTCGGCTTCAAGATTGGATACAGGGAGAACCGTTTCGTCTACTACAGCGCAAAGGGAGGCGTCCTGGAAGCCCACCGACGGTCGGGCATCGCCGTGGCGATGATGCAGGAGATGATCGAACGGATCCGTCCGTTCGGGTACCGACGCCTGGCGTTCGACACGTTTCCCAACCGGCACCCCGGCATGACGGTCCTTGCGCTGAGGGAGGGATTCCGCGTGGTCCAGGCCGACTGGAACCATACCTACCGCGATTTCCGCCTGCGCTT
>JAHEEH010000400.1 GCA_024640835.1 Bacteroidota bacterium | reverse complement strand
GCTCCGGTCTCACGGAGGTCGTTGGCAGGCGATTCAGGATGGAGAAGTCCACGTCGACATCGCGGTCATCGCGGCGCCTACCGCGGACCCGTTCGGGAACGCCGACGGGTCCCACGGCCCTTCCGCCTGCGGCTCACTCGGATTCGCTCTCGCCGACTCGATGTACGCCGATCGGGTGATCGTGGTGACGGACAACCTGGTTTCCTTTCCGTGCATCCCGTGGCAGATCCAGGGTAACAACGTCGACTTCGTGGTCGAGGTCGAGTCGATAGGCGACCCGTCGAAGATCGTTTCCGGGACGACGCAGATCACGAAGAGCCCGGACAGACTGTTGATCGCCGAGTACGTGGCCCGGTTCCTCCGGGACGCGGAGATCGTGCGGGACGGATTCTCGTTCCAGGCCGGAGCCGGAGGAATCGCCCTGGCCTTCGTCGGTTTCATCAGGGAGATCATGAAGGAACGGGGAGTCCGGGCTCGATTCGTCCGTGGCGGCTCGACGAGCTACCTGGTGGACCTGCTGAACGAGGGTCTGACGGACTACATTCTGGACGGCCAGACTTTCGATCTCGCGGGTGTCGAGTCCATCGGGTCCGACCCACGGCATGTTCCCACCTCTCCGTTCACCTCCTACAACTGGCACGGAAAAGGGAATTTCGCCTCGATGGTCGATGCGGTGATCCTGGGCGCGACGGAAGTGGACGTCGGATTCAACGCCAACGTCGTCACGCATTCCGACGGAATGCTGCTGCACGGTATCGGCGGCTGGCAGAACTGCCTGTCCTCCGGCTGCACGATCCTCGCTCTTCCGGCGTTCCGCGATCGGATTCCGGTGATCGTGGACGAGGTGACGACTCTCACCGGTCCGGGCGAGCTGATCGACGTGGTGGCCACGGAGCGCGGTATCGCGGTGAATCCGAGGCGCACGGACCTTCTCGCCGCGCTCGAACGCAGCGGCACGGATCTCCCCATCCGGCCGATCGAGGACATCAAACAGGAAGTGGAGCGGATTGTAGGCGGTCCGCCGGAGAAGCCGCGCCTGCTGGACGTTCCCGTGGCAGTCATCAAGTGGGTGGATGGAACGGTCCTCGACACCGTGTGGCAGGTAGCCGACGACACAGACTGACAGCGCGCATTCCGAGGTAGAGATGCTCCCGAGGCCCAACTCCAAGGCCATCGACCGGAAAAGGAGACTCGCTCTTCCGGCGGAGGATCCTCCGCGCCGTCCACCTGCCGAACGGGTGGGTGGCTTCGGAGAGTCGTGGGCGCCCGTGTCGTTCGAGTGGGCTAAGGCGGCGGCTGAGCGCTGCATACAGTGCCCGGCTGCTCCCTGTGTCCGCGCATGCCCGCTCGGCAACGACATCCCGTACGCCCTGTGGCACATGGAACGAGGACTCGTGGTGGATGCGGCGCTGATCTTCTCCCGTACGAATTCCATGCCTGACATCTGCGGTCGCGTATGTCCCCAGACCGAGCTTTGTGAAGGTGTCTGCCCGTACACGAAGCAGGACCGCCCACCAGTCCCGATCGGACGGCTGGAGTCGTACGCGGCGGACTGGATGTACCGGGAGGGGCTCGGTGTCCAGAGAGCGGCAGGGCGAACCAGCGGCCGGCGGATCGCGATCGTCGGTGCCGGACCGGCCGGGATCACGGCGGCCGAGATCCTGGCCCGGAACGGCCACGCGGTGACGATGTTCGATGCGTGGCCGGAAGCCGGAGGCCTCCTCCAGTACGGGATCCCCCGATTCAAGCTGTCTCCGGAAATCGTCCGACGAAGAACGAAAGGCCTGAGGAGCCTCGGTATTCGCTGTCGGTTCGACACGACGCTCGGAAAGGGGTTGTCCGTTGACGGACTGGTGGATCAGGGTTTCGACGCGATCCTGCTCGCGATCGGTGCCGGCATAGGCCGGACGCTCGAGATCGCGGGCGCGGACCTGGAGGGTGTCTTCCAGGCGACTCCGTTCCTCGTGCGGGCCAATACCGACCCGAGTCTGCTCCCTCCGACACTCCGATCCATACCCGAAGTGGGCCGTAATGTGGCGGTCATCGGGGGCGGCGACACCGCCATGGACTGCGTGCGGACCGCGCTCCGGCTCGGGGCCGAACGAGCGACCGTCTGGTACCGACGGACGGAAGTGGAGATGCCGGGCAACCCCCGCGACAGGAAGCTCGCGATCGAAGAGGGCGCACGGGTCGAGTGGCTCGCATCGCCCGTATGCCTGGAAGGCGATGAGACCGGACACGTGCGCGCGATGACGCTCGTCAGGATGCAACTCGGTGCACCCGACGGGTCAGGACGCCATCGTCCGGCACCGATTCCGGGCTCAGAATTCACGGTGGAGACGGACGCCGTCGTCCTGGCGCTCGGATACCTTCCGGATGCCGGGTTCATAGCCCGGATCGCGGGGATAGAGGCGGAGCCCGACGGCAGGGTCCGCGTCGACCCGGAAACGGGCGCCACGAGCCGCGCAGGCATCTACGCGGCGGGCGACAACGTGCTCGGGCCGGCGCTCGTCGTCGATGCCGTGTCGCACGGACGTCGAGCGGCCGAGGCCATTCACTCGTTTCTCACCGCCGGCGGGACCATCGCGACATGACGACGCGTCCGCTTCTGGTCCTGGCCGTGAGTCCGGGATCGACGAGTATCCGCATCGCCCTGTACCGGGACGAGCGTCTGGAAGCGGAACAGGAGATCAGACTCCTTCCGAAATACTCGTCAGGCGGTCCGACCGCCGGGGAGTTCCGGGATCGCCTCGCGGCGATCCACGGATTTCTCGAGCAGCACGATGTCCGCGTGACCGAGCTCGACGCCGTGGTCGGTCGTGGTGGCCTTCTCCGCCCGATCGAGGGGGGGGTGT
>JAHEEH010000399.1 GCA_024640835.1 Bacteroidota bacterium | reverse complement strand
CGTCCCGTACAACCGGTCGCGCATCTCGCCGGCCGCCCGCACCGTGAAGGTGATGGCCGCCATGTTCCGGAGAGGCACGCCAGAGCGGACCAGGGCGACCATCCGCTCGACCAGGGCCCGTGTCTTGCCCGAACCGGCCCCCGCACGCACGATGAAGCAGGACTCCGCATCGAAAAGGCCGCCGGCAGACAGCGGTCCCGTGACCTCCGAAGGGCCACGGACCCGCTCGCGGGCCGTGCGGTCGCTGAGCGAGTGGTCGCTCATGTGGCCTTTGCCCGTTTCTGCCATCGTTCCAGCGCCTCTCGAACCGTCGTGCCGTCGGGGACGGCCTTGATCTTCGCCGCGATCTGCTCCCTGCGCGCGTCCAGGTCCCCGCACACCCGGACAAAATCACAGTACGTGCACGCATCGCTCTTGGCCGCCTGCGGGAACATGCCGTGAACGGGAAGGGCCGCAAGTTCCCGCATCCGAACGGCCATTTCGGCCCGGTCCGGCGGCGTCATGAAGAGGCCCAGACCCACTTCACTGCCCCCCACGAACAGGTAACCGCTCCGCTCGATCTCCCGATGCAGGATATCCTCCACGGCGAGCGCGTAAAGCGCCCACTGGATCTTGGTGCCGTCTTCCCCGAGCGCGCGACCGGTGAAGCCGTACGCTCCCCCGGACTTGTAGTCGATCACGACCAGCCGGCCGTCGGGCAGTCGATCCAGGCGATCCACCACGCCCCGAAGCGAGATCGAGAGCCGGTCCAGGACCAGTTCAAAGGGGTCCGTGCGCCGACGCTCCGGGCCGCGGCGCGCACCTCCGAACGCGAATTCCGCCTCGATTGGCCATCGGCCTTCCGCCAGGGCCTCTTCGACGTCGTGAAGGAGGATGCGGGCGGCGGCATCCAGCTTGCGGCGGACCCGGTGCTCGACGGCCGCGCTCGGCGGCTCGTTCACGTCGATGAAGAGCTGCAGCAACCGCTCCAGCTCCGCGCGGAGCCATTCCGGCGAGCCCGGTCGCCCCGCCGACATCCAGTCGCGCGCGTAGGCCTCGAAGGCCGAATGGATGAGCGTTCCGAGGTCCCTGGGCTGCATCCAGGTCTCTTCATCCCGGGTCTCCGGGGGCTCCACGCCCAATTCGAACCGCAGGAAATAGCGGAACGGGCAGGCGGCGAGCTCTTCGAGCCGGGTCGGAGACACGGGGGCTGACCCCGACCAGGGATCGCGCGCGACCGATACGACGCCGTCCCAGGCCGTCCAGTCCTCCGCTGAGCCGTGCCGGAGGGACTCCTCGCCCCGGATGAAGGCAGGTTTCAGCAACTCCACGTGCCGCCGGCTGGACGGATCGTGCCGGGACGCCAGCAGGACTTCGGTCAGGGTCGTGGCCATGCCCGAGGAGTCGGATGCCCCTGTCGGGCGGAGCGCGTGGCGCACTGCTACCGGGGACTCCGGAAGAGCCCCGTGCAGTTCCAGCCACGGGGTCGCCGCGTACAGCTCGCCGTCGCTCTCGAGGTCGTAGACGGATCGGACGAGTGTCACGGTTCCGGACGTACGCGCCATCGCCCGCGACAACCACCATCGGGATCGTTCCCTGGTCGCGGTGGACTCGGGCAGAATCGGGGCCTCGGAATCGCCCCCGCGGTCGCGCCGCTTCTCGTCCGGGATGAGGCTGTCCTCTGCGCGCCGTCCCCCGAACGCCCCCTGGTCGAGACCCAGCACCACCAGGTGCGGCCGCCCCGTATACCCCGCGCCCGACAGCGGGACCACGTGAATGGCACCCGGGCGAGCGGCACGGGCCTGAACGAAGATCTCGTCGACCACCCCCACGAAACGGGATGACAGGCTTCGGACCGGCGCCTGGCCCTCGGCTTCGCCCAGCTCGCGCAGTCGGGTCGCGATTTCGTCCGAGACCCGCTCGGCGTCGTCGCCCGAATGGGGTGGTGCAAACTGTTCGAGAAAACCGGTCGCGGCCTCCGCCAGCTCCGCCGGCGTGGTCGTGGCCGAGGCCGGCACCAGGGCGAGCAGGGGCTCCAGCGCAACGAATACCCGGGCATCGAGCGCCTTGCGATACCCGGCGGATCCCCGTCCGACCCGCACCGCCGCGAGCTTCGCCGCGAGGGCACGGGCCTGCATGCGGCGATCGTCGTCACCCGGGAGCGCCACCAGGCCCGCACGAAGCATGGCGACGACCTCGACGCTCGGCAGCCCGTCCGCGATCCAGCGCAGAAAAGCCCGAACGGCCTGCCCGGGGCGCGTATCGACCGCGGCGATTCCCGCCGCCCAGGTCGCATCGAGCCCCACCTGGCCGAGCACCTCGCGCGTCAACCCGAGGTACGGTTGGTGCCCGGGATACGCGATTTCGACCTCGTCCAGGCGGAGATTCCGCTCGGCGATGAGGCGGACCACCGCCCGGACTTCGGACTCCGCCCCCACGGCCTCCACGAAGCCGAGCGCTGGCGACCAGGTCTCCAGGGATACCGGGGGCCAGGCGAGACGGGCGGCCGCAACGAAGGGTGGGGTCACGGCCCCCGGAACGGGCGCATCCACCCTGTACGATCGGGGGACACGCTTCCGCACCGCTTCCAGGAGCCGTCCCGCGACTCCCGGCAGGTCCACCGAGTCCAGCACGAGCAGGACCTCGGGAAGCAGGCCGTCCGGCAGCTCCGCCACCAGCCGGGTGGCGTCGACGAACAGGAGCGCGGTATCCCGACGACCGGACCGCTCGAGGTCCCGCTCCACGGCGCCGAACACGTCGACGGCGATTCGCCCGATGCCGCGGGTCACCAGGCGCCGGTATCCGTCCCGGTCGATGCCGGCCGAACGCGCTTCGGCGATCGAGCGCGTGATCGTGGTCGCGGATCGCATCAGGGGACG
>JAHEEH010000398.1 GCA_024640835.1 Bacteroidota bacterium | reverse complement strand
GCCCAGCTCCTTGCGCTGACCACCCTCGCCGAGGCGGGTGACAACATCGTATCGACCAGCTATCTCTACGGCGGCACGTACAACCAGTTCAAGGTCGCCTTCCCGCGCCTGGGCATCGACGTGCGCTTCGTGGACGGGGACGATCCGGCCGAATTCGAGCGCCTGATCGATGACCGGACGAAGGCGATCTACGTCGAATCCATCGGGAATCCGAGGTTCAACGTACCCGACTTCGAGGCCCTCGCCGACGTGGCCAACCGCAACGGGGTCCCGCTGGTCGTGGACAACACGTTCGGGGCCGCGGGCTACCTGTGCCGGCCGCTCGCGCACGGGGCGCACATCGTCGTCGAGAGCGCGACCAAGTGGATCGGGGGTCACGGCACGACCATCGGAGGCGTGATCGTGGACGGCGGGACCTTCCCGTGGGACAACGGCCGCTTCCCGACCTTCACTTCGCCGTCGCCCGGATACCACGGCCTGAACTTCTGGGACACGTTCGGGCCGGACGGCGTGCTCGGCGTGAACGTCGCGTTCATCATCCGGGCCCGCGTCGAGGGACTGCGTGACCTGGGCCCTTGCCAGAACCCGTTCGGGTCCTTCCTGCTGCTCCAGGGCCTGGAGACGCTCTCACTGCGGGTGCAGAGGGCCTGCGACAACGCACAGGAGCTCGCCCACTGGCTTCGGGGTCGGGACGAGGTGGCATGGATCAGCTACCCGGGCTTTGCCGACCATCCGTCGCACGATCGGGCATCCCGGTACCTGACGAACGGCTTCGGTGCCGTGCTCGCGTTCGGCGTGAACGGCGGGCTGGAGGCCGGCCAGGCGTTCGTGGACCGCGTGAAGCTGGCCAGTCACCTCGCCAACGTGGGCGACGCGAAGACGCTCGTGATCCACCCGGCATCGACCACGCATCAGCAGCTCTCCGACGACGAGCAACGCGCGTCCGGCGTGACGTCCGACCTGATCCGGGTCTCCGTGGGCATCGAGCACATCGAGGACATCAAGAGCGACTTCGCACAGGCGCTCGCCGCGGTGCCGTCCTATGTCTGACACGTTCCCGCTCCGCCGTACCCGTTCGACGGCGACGCCCGAGGACCGGCCGGCCTCCCGGCCGGCGAGCGGACCGGGTAGCGGGCCCCGGGTACTCGTTCTGCCCGAGCTGCACCTGGAGAGCGGCCGGACTCTTCGGCAGGTCCCCGTCGCCTATCGCACGTTCGGACGACTGAACGCCGAGGGCACGAACGCGGTGATCGTGGCGCATGCGCTGACCGGCGACACCGAGGCCGACCGGTGGTGGCCCGCGCTGGTCGGTCCGGGCAAGGCCCTCGACACGGAGAGGCTGTTCGTGATCTGTCCGAACGTCCTCGGCTCGCCCTACGGATCCCTGTCCCCCCTCACGACCGATCCGGAGACGCGACGGCCGTACGGCGCGGACTTCCCGGACGTGACCGTCCGCGACACGGTGGCCGCACACCGCATCCTCGCCGGACACCTGGGGGTCCGGAAGATCCGGCTCGCGATCGGTGGATCGCTGGGCGGCATGCAGGCCATCGAGTGGGCCTTCCACGGGGACCTGGTGACGGCGTTCGTCGTCGTGGCGGCCGGTGGCCGGCATTCCCCGTGGAGCATCGCCTGGGGCGAGGCGCAGCGGCAGGCCATCTTCGTGGACCCGGACTGGAACGACGGGCGGTACTCGCCGGATCGTCCACCCGCCAGGGGACTCGCCCTCGCGCGCATGATGGCGATGGTCTCGTATCGATCCCCGGGGGAGTTCGGCACCCGGTTCGGGCGACAGCGAAACGCAGAGCGGTTCGACGTCGAGTCGTACCTGCATCACCACGGACAGAAGCTCCACGAGCGCTTCGACGCCAACTGCTATGTTTCGCTCACCCGGCAGATGGACTCGCACGATGCGGCACGCGGTCGTGGATCCTACGAACAGGCACTCGCCTCCCTCGCGCAGCCGGCGCTCGTCGTCGGCATTCCGTCCGACGTGCTGTATCCGCTCGAGGAGCAGGTCGAGCTGGCCTCCCTCCTGCCCAATGCGAGCCTCGAAGTACTGTCGTCCCCCTACGGCCATGACGCGTTCCTGGTGGACGGTGCGGAACTGGCGGCCTCGCTCGCACCCTTCCTCGACCGTCACGTGTACGATTGAGGTGGCATTGCGCATGAATTGCCCATAAACCGCGTGCCGGGGAGGAATGCGGTGCGCCAGCCCGGTACCTTGCGCCGACCGAGCCATCGCAGGTCACGACGTATGACCAGAGTCCGCTTCCTCACGCTGAGCCTCCTCGCCGTCGTCATCGGGGCCTGCCATCTCGATCAGCCCGTGGACCCCGTGTTCTCCTGGTTCGAGTACACCGGTCGCGACCCGGTATTCGAAGCGGTGAGGCCCGGCCCCGACCAGTACACGAACCCGATCCTGGCCGGATTCTACCCGGATCCCAGCATCGTGCGCGTGGAAGAGGACTACTACCTCGTCAACTCGACGTTTTCGTACTTCCCGGGCATCCCCGTCTTCCACAGCCGCAACCTGGTCGACTGGACCCAGGTCGGCAACGTGCTCGACCGTCCGGGGCAGGTCTTCCTGGATTCGCTGGGCGTGTCGCGCGGCGTATTCGCGCCCACCATCCGGTACCACGAGGGGCTGTTCTACGTGGTGAACACGCTCGTGGACGCCGGAGGCAACTTCGTGGCCACCGCGACCGATCCGGCCGGCCCGTGGTCCGACCCGGTGTGGTTGCCCGAGGTCGACGGGATCGATCCGTCCCTCTTCTTCGATTCGGACGGGAGGGCCTACGTCACCAACAACGGGCCACCGGAAGGACCGCCGCTCTACGCCGGGCATCGCGCGCTCTGG
>JAHEEH010000031.1 GCA_024640835.1 Bacteroidota bacterium | reverse complement strand
CTCCGTCGACCAGCACCGCCCAGTTCTCGTGCAGGGCCTCCCCGTCGAAGACCCTGTCGGTCACGATGAGCGTCTGCTGACGTGCCTGGAGGGTCAGGACGGGAAGCATCAGGACCGCGAAGAGAAGGGTTCGTCGCATGGCGGCAATCCGGGGTTGCGTTACACGCAGAGGATACCCGGGGCCGGCCACCGCCGCAACAGGGGCTTCCCCGTCCCGGCGAGCCGGTGACCGGCTCCACCGGGCCCCTCCATGTCCCTCGCGCACCGTAGCTTCCGCGCACACGGACATCGAGATGCCCATGCCGCTCGACATCGACAGGATTCGCTCCCAGTTCCCCTCCCTTTTCGTCCGCGACGACGGGACGCCGCGCGTCTACTTCGACAATCCGGGGGGAACCCAGGTCCCGCGGCAGGTCATCGACCGGACGTCGGAGTACTTCACGCGGTGGAACGCGAATTCCGGGGGACCCTTCCGGACGTCGACCGAGACCGACCGCGTCCTGGAGGACGCGCACCGGTCCATGGCCGACCTGCTCGGGGCCTCGTCCCCCGACGAAATCGTGTTCGGGCAGAACATGACCTCGCTCACCTTCGCGATGTCGCGTACCCTGGGCTCCCGTTTCCGCCCAGGAGACCGGATCCTGGTGACCCGGATGGATCACGACGCGAATGTCGCCCCGTGGCTTCTGCTCGCGCGTGACCTGGGACTTGAGGTGGACTGGTTGCCGTTTTCGACGAAGACGTTCCGGTACGAAACGGAGCTCCTGGACGATCTCGTAGGCGAGCGCACCGTGCTCGCGGCCGTGAACCATGCCTCGAACGCGCTCGGTACGATCAACGACGTCGCGTCCATCGCCCGGCACGTTCACGCGGTCGGCGGGCTGGTCTACGTGGATTCGGTGCAGTACGTGCCGCATGGAGTGACGGACGTCCGCGCGCTGGACTGCGACTTCCTGGTGTGTTCGGCCTACAAGTTCTTCGGTCCTCACCAGGGTATCCTCTGGGGCCGCGAGGAGTTGCTGGGCAACCTTCCCGCCTACAAGGTGCGCCCGGCCTCCGACGACCTCCCCCATCGACACGAGACGGGGACCCTGTCCCACGAGGGCATGGCCGGAACGGCGGGAGCCGTGGACTACCTCGCGTGGATCGGTTCGGAAATGGCCGGTGCAAAGGGCCAGGGCCGCCGGGCGGCCGTCGTGGCCGCCATGGCGGCGCTCGCCGGATACGAGCGGATCCTCTGTCGGCGTCTCATCGACGGCCTCGTGCGGATCCCCGGGCTACGGATCCACGGGATCACCGATCCGGACCAGGTCTCGGATCGCGTACCCACGGTGGTGTTCGACGTCGAGGGCCACGCGGCCTCCGACCTGAACAGATCGCTGGCAAGGGAGGGCATTTTTGCGTGGGACGGCAACTATTACGCGCTGGAGGTCATGCGCACCCTGGGCTTCGAGGGGCAGGGCGGCCTGTTGCGCATCGGTCTCGCCCACTACAACACGGCAGAGGAGGTGGATCGGCTGCTCGACACACTGACACGCATCGTCCGGGGCTGAGCGACACGCATGGGGCGCTTCGATCCGGTCAGACGAATCCCGGCGACACTGGGTGCCGCGCCGAAGAAACTGGCACGCGGCTGGAAGAGCCTTGCGCCCGCACGTCTCTTCGCCCTCGCGTTCGCCACCCTCATCCTCCTGGGCACGATCGGTTTCCAGGTGCTCCCCGGCCTGTATGCCGGTGAACCGATGACGTGGATCGACGGGCTCTTCACGGCCACGAGCGCCGTGTGCGTCACGGGGCTGGTCGTGCGGGACACGGCGACGTTCTTCACCGCCTTCGGACAGTTCTACGTGCTGCTGCTCATCCAGCTCGGCGGCCTGGGCGTGGTGACGTTCGCCACGTGGATCATGATCGCCCTGGGTCAGAGGATCTCGGTCCGGCAGGAGAAGCTCTCGCTCGATCCCGGAAGCCCCTTCGTGGTCAATCCGCGTCGCATGGTCCTCAGTATTGTCCGGTATACGCTGGCGATCGAGGCGGCGGGGGCCGTCCTTCTCTGGCTGCTGTTCCTGCCGCGGTTCGGTCCGGCGGCGGGGGCGTGGCACGCGGTATTCCAGGCCGTCAGCGCATTCTGCAACGCGGGCTTCTCCACGTTCGGCAACTCCCTGGTCTCCTTCAGTGCGAATCCGGGCGTCCTGCTGGTCATCATGGCCCTGATCGTCGCCGGCGGGATCGGATTCCTGTCGCTGTCGGAGCTGCGCCGACATCTCTGGGCCCGGCGTTTCTTTGCCCGGCGGGCGGATGGCGAGCTCCGCACCGTCGCACCGCTCACCGCGCACACCCGCATCGTCGTGGTCACTTCCGGCATCCTGGTTCTCGCCGGGTGGTTTCTCTTCACGTGGATGGAGTGGTACGGAACCCTGGGGGGCATGTCCGTGGTGGACCGGGTGGTGAACGGCCTCTTCATGAGCGTGACCGCCCGGACCGCGGGGTTCAACTCGATCGACTACGGATCGGCTTCCGACAGCTCCAATTTCCTCACGATCCTGCTGATGTCCGTAGGCGGGTCGCCCGGCTCCACCGCCGGTGGCATCAAGACGACCACCGTGGCGCTGATGGTGCTCGTCGCGGTGGCTCGCCTTCGCGGCGTGGAAACGATCAACGTCGGGAACCGGACGATCCCGCAGGCCACCGTGCAGCGCGCGGTAGGTCTCGGCGTGCTGGTCCTGGGTGTGCTCGCCACGTCGGTCTTCGTCATGTCGGCCTTCGAAACCGGGATCACGGCCCGGATCGGTCCGTCCGGACGGTTTCTGGACGTGCTCTTCGAGGCGACGAGCGCCCTCAACACGGTGGGCCTGAGTCTCGGCGCCACGACCGACCTTTCGACCGCCGGACGATGGATCACCATTCTCCTCATGTTCGTCGGACGAGTCGGACCGCTGACCTTCGTCGCGGCCCTTTCGCGTGCCGGGACCGGCGCGCAGAAAGTCCGACTCGCTCACCAGGATGTTCTAATCGGGTAACCGGATGAAACGCTTCGTCGTAGTGGGGCTCGGCAACTTCGGGTCCACCGTCGCCCGGGAGCTTCACAAGCAGGGCCACGACGTCATCGCCGTGGATGCGCTCGGCGATGTCGTCGACCAGATCGCGGACGATGTCGGACGAGCCGTCGTCGCGGACGGCACCAACGCCGAGATGCTTCGCCGCTCGGGCGCGGACGAGGCGGATGTCGGTATCGTATCGACGGGAGACGACGTCGCCGCGAGCGTCCTGGCGGTACTGGCCCTGAAGGACCTGGGCGTGAGGGACGTCGTGGCCAAGGCCGTGTCCGTGGAACATGCCCGCATCCTGAAGCGGGTAGGAGCCGCGGAGACCGTCTTTCCCGAGCGGGATTCCGCGATGGATCTCTCCACGAGGCTCTCGGAGTCCATGCTGCTGAACTACCTGCGGTTGGGCGGCGGCTTCTCGGTGCAGGAGATGCTGGTCCCGGACGCATGGGAGGGCTCCAACCTCCGGCAGCTGGACCTCCCGCGAAGTCACCACATTTCCGTGATCGGCGTGCACGACGTCCTCACCGACCGGATCTCGGTCCCGCCCGATCCCGATGCGGTCCTGAAGCAGAGCGATACCATGATCGTGGCCGGGACCCGCGAGGCGCTGCACCGGATAGCCCGCATGGACTGAGCGTCCGGTACCGTCAGAGCGCGATGAGCCCCGGAATGCGGGCGGCTTCGGTGTACAGGGCGACGATCTCCTCGGACGAGTGCATGAGCACGGTCGCCGTCACGCTCCGATAGCGGCCGTTTCGCGACTCCCGGACGGTGATCGGGATCTGGCCGAACACGGCCTCGAGGTCGGGAAGCCGGTCCTCGGGCACGATGAACTTGAACGTGTATTCGGCGGGCCATGCATTCTGCCCGTCGAGCAGCTCCCGGAATCGTTCCCCGTTCTCTTCCGCCATGGCCGTGCCTCCCCGATGCGCTCCGTGAGCCCGTGAAATCCGACCCCATCCGAACGGAAGGGGCCTGCGGCATGTTTCACGGCGAGGACCCGGGGAACCCCCGGTACCGGCGTGTGTGGAAAGGGCACGTGACGCAGCCCATCTCCCATAGGATCGCGGCTCTGCTGGTTCTCGTCGCCCTGCCGGCGGCATGGGTGCCCGCCCACATGGCCTGCACGCACCATGCGATGGAGGGCGAAACGGCCCAGGCGCCGGCCCGGGCTCACTGCGGGGGGATGGCTGCCGGGAACGACGCTCCCGGCTGGACGATGACGCGGTGCTGCACGGACGGCCTCGACGGCCTGTGCTGCGCGGGTCGGGAATCGAGCCCGGTCGTGTCCCTCCCGACGGTGGACACGCCCCAGGCCAGGGAGGCGGACTGCTCTCCGACGACCATGAGCCCGGCTCCGGTGGTTCCGGTCCGTGCTTCGGGAGAGACCATCCCGGGATCCGGCGATCTGCCTCCGCCGGACCTGCACCGATATCGTGATCTGTCCGTGCTCCGACTGTGATGCGTGAGCGGGGCCGTCGTGCCTGACGGCTTCTCGGGCTCGCCGCGGCGGCCCCCGATTCCGCCTTCTTCCGCATCCCGTTCGAACCATGGCTCTGAACAGATTCCAGGGGCTGCTCATCGCGGCCTCGGTCCTCGCGGCCGGATCCGGTGCTTCGGCACAGCCGGTACGGCCCCTTCTTCTTTCCGACGTCCTCGCTCGCGTGCGCGAGGCCAATCCCGCACTCGAGGCCCTTCGCCTGGAGGCCGCCGCTGCACGCACGCGGCGCGACCAGGTGTCCGCCTGGCAGGACCCCATGGTCTCCGCCACTGTGAACACCGGGGCGGGCCGCATGCAGCGGTCCGAGGTCATGGTCGAGCAGGCCCTTCCATGGCCGGACGTGCTTCGAGCGCGGGCCGATGCGACGGACGCCGCGTCGCGCTCGATCGAAACACGGGCCGACGCGGCCACGGCCGACCTGGTCCTGGAGGCGACCGGCGCGTACGTCGAGGCGGCCGGCGTCGAACTCATGATGGGCCACCTGGACCACTTCCAGGCGGAGTTGGCCGCCTTCGAGCAGGCCGCTGCCGTGCAGTATGAGACCGGCCTGGGACCCCAGCAGGCCATACTGCGCATCCAGCTCGAGAAGAACGGGCTGGCCAGGCGCAGGCTCGAGCTGTCGGCGCGCGTCGAAACGCTGCGGGAAACCCTGGCCCGCCTTGCCGGCGGCGAGCCCGGATGGACCGGCAGGCCTCTCGTGCTCCCGGAGCCGCTGCCCGGGCCGACGCCCGCTCCGGAAGCCGCCGACGTTCGACGACGACCGGAGTGGGACGGGTTCGAGGCCTCGCTGGAGCGGCTGGACGCCGAAACGGCCGAGGCGCGCAAGGCATTCCGTCCGGACCTCTCCGTTCACGCGAGCTGGATGGAAGGGTCGGTCATGAGAGGCGGCAGGGATGCGTTCGGCTTCGGATTCGGCCTGCGGCTCCCCGTCTGGAGAGCGCCGCGACGCGCCGCCGTCGAAGAGAAGGAAGTGGAGCGACGTCGGTTGGAGGCGCTCATGGAGGACCTCGAAATCCGGACCCTGTCCGAGGCCCGATCCGCGCGAATCCGGATCGGGAGCCTGCTGAAGACCATGGAGCTCGTGGACGACGTCCTGCTTCCACAGGGCGAGGCCACCCAGCAGGCGACCGCTGCCGCCTACACGAACGGGCGCGCCGATTACCTGGACCTCGTGGAGGCGGAGCGGATCCTCCTGGATCTCCGCCTCGAGCGCGTCGAGCTGCAGGTTCGACTTCTCACCGAGCAGGCCAACCTGGTCCGGCTTCTGCCGCCCGACGGCGAGCCGACCACCGACCACTGATTCCGTCATGAAGACGTTTCTGAAGACCTCGATCTCCTCGGCCCTCCTCGCCGCCCTCCTGCTGACGGCGACGGCGTGCGGCGACGGCCAGGACGCGGAGAACCGGCGATCCGACCCCATGGCGACCGCCGACACGATGCATGACCACGGCGCCATGCAGGATTCCGCCATGACCCACGACCATGGGGCGATGCAGGAGCCGGGTTCCATGGCCGGCGGCGCGCTGCCCGACCTGACGGGCGGAGCGGCTGCCCTCGGCGACGGCCGAACGCTCTACACCTGCGGAATGCACCCGCAGGTGATTTCGGAAGAACCCGGCAACTGCCCGATCTGCGGCATGCGCCTGGTGCCCGTGAATCCGACCGCCCGGGGCGGCGAAGTGGTGGAGATCGACCCGGGGACCATCCAGACGATCGGAGTCCGTACGAGCACGGTCGCCGTCGCGCCCCTCTCGCGGACCGTCCGCGCCACCGGCCGCTTCGTCATGGACGAGCAGGGTGCGCACACGGTCACCCTCAAGACGGGAGGCTGGATAGAGAGGCTGTACGTGGATTTCGAGGGGGCCATCGTCCGCGAAGGACAGCCCATGCTGGAGCTGTACAGTCCGGAGCTCGTCACCACGCAGCAGGAGGTGCTGCTCGCGCTGTCGACGGCCCGGCGGATGACGGGCACCACGGTGGCGGGCGCCGAGCAGGACGCCCAGCGCGTGCTCGACGCGGCCCGGCGGCGGCTTTCCTACTTCGACCTCTCCGCGGAGCAGATCGCACGGATCGAGTCCACGGGCGAAATCCTGCGCACGATCACCTATCCCGTGCCCGCCACCGGCGAGGTCATGGACAAGTACGTGAACGAAGGCCAGCGTGTCGCGGCCGGTGAGCCGCTGATGCGGATCTACGATACGAGGCAGATCTGGCTGGTCGCCGACATCTACGAGCAGGACCTGCCCTGGGTGGCGCTCGGCTCGCAGGCGTCGATCTCAGTGCCCTACTTCCCGGAGCGGCTGCTCACCGGCCGCGTGGAGCATCTGTACTACATGCTCAATCCGGAGACGCGGTCGGCGGAGGCACGGATCACGCTGCAGCGCCGCGACAACGTGCTGCGACCGGGCATGTACGCGGTCGTGGAGCTGGCGGGTGAGCCCACCGGCCCGACCCCGGTGGTGCCGGAAGAGGCCGTCCTGTGGACCGGCGACCAGTCCGTGGTCATCCTCTCCGTCGGCTCGGGCCGCTTCCGCCCGGTGGCCATCCGTACGGGAGTCCAGTCGGATGGCTTCATCCAGGTCCTCGACGGACTGGTCGGAGGCGAGGAGGTGGTGACGAGCGCCCAGTTCCTGATCGACTCGGAGGCCCGCCTCAAGAGCGCGGTCGGGGCGATGGTCGGATCGCACGATCATGGCGGAGCCGCCGGATCCCCCTCCGTCCGAAACGGCGCGGGGGGCTGAACCATGCTGCGACGCATCATCACGTGGAGCGCCACCAACCGTCTCCTGGTCCTGCTCGGAACGGGAATGGTCGCCGCCCTCGGGGCGTGGGCCACGGTGAATACGCCGGTCGATGCCATTCCCGATCTCTCGGACGTCCAGGTGATCATCCGTACCGAGTGGCCCGGACAGAGCCCCCAGATCGTGGAAGAGCAGATCACGTACCCGCTCGCGACTTCCATGCTGGCGGTTCCGTATGCCACCACGGTTCGCGGCTACTCGATGTTCGGCTCGTCGTTCGTGTACGTCATCTTCGACGACGGCACCGACATGTACTGGGCCCGGTCCCGTGTGCTCGAGTACCTGAACCTGGTGCAGGCCGACCTTCCGCAGGGCGTCCAGCCGGCTCTCGGCCCGGACGCCACGGGCGTCGGGTGGGTCTTCGAGTACTCGCTGGTCGACACGACGGGCAGCATGGACCTGGCCCAGTTGCGGTCCCTGCAGGACTTCTTCATCAAGTACGAGCTGCAGTCCATCGAGGGAGTAGCGGAAATCGCCACGGTGGGAGGCTTTCAGCGGCAGTACCAGGTCATCGTGGATCCGCAGAAGCTCGCGGCCTACGGCATCACGCTGGCCGACGTATCCGACGCCCTCCGGCGCTCCAACCAGGACGTGGGGGGACGGCTGCTCGAGCTGGGCGAACGGGAGTTCATGGTGCGGGGACGCGGATACCTCCGTGGCGTCGACGACATCCGTGGCGTGCCGGTGAAGCGTGCCGTGGGTACGGCCGCCACCATCGGGGACATCGCGACCGTCCAGGTGGGCCCCGAGATTCGACGCGGCATCGCCGAGAAGAACGGAGAGGGCGAGGTGGTCGGCGGCATCGTGGTGATGCGCTACGGCGAGAACGCCCGCGACGTGATCCGCAGGGTCAAGTCCCGGATCGACGAGCTGTCCACGGGGCTTCCTCCGGGCGTTCGCATCGTGCCCGAATACGACCGGTCGGCCCTCATCGATCGTGCCGTGGGAACCCTCCGGTCCAAGATCTGGCAGGAAATGGCCGTCGTGCTGCTCATCGTCGTCCTCTTCCTGCTGCACGTGCGAAGTGCGTTCGTGGCCGTCGTGACCGTTCCCGTCGGCATCCTGATGTCGCTCCTGGTGATGGGCGTGCTGGGCATCAACGCCAACATCATGAGCCTGGGTGGCATCGCCATTGCCATCGGCGCCATGGTGGACGCGTCGCTCGTCATGGTGGAGAATGCCCACAAGCACCTGGAACGGCTCGGGACCGGTCCTCCGACCGATGCGGAGCGTTTTCGCGCGGTGCTCGACGCCGCCCGCGAGGTGGGGCCGAGCCTGTTCTTCAGCCTGCTCATCGTGACGGTGAGCTTCCTGCCCGTGTTCGCGCTCGGACAGGTGGAGGGTCGCCTGTTCCGCCCGCTCGCGCTCACCAAGACGTTCGCGATGGCGGGGGCATCGCTCCTCGCCGTAACGCTCGTGCCGGCCCTCATGGTCACGCTCATCCGCGGCCGCATCCGGCACGAGGACCGCAACCCCGTCTCCCGGTTCTTCATCTGGGCGTATCGACCGGCGATACGGTTCACGCTGCGGCATCCGTGGCTCGTCATCCTCACGAGCTTCGCCACGGTGCTCGTGACGCTCCTTCCGCTCCAGCGGATGATCTTCGGAAGGGCGTACGTGCCGTTTGCCCAGATCGGATCGGAGTTCATGCCGCCCCTGAACGAGGGCGATCTGCTGTACATGCCCACCACGCTTCCGGGCATCTCTCCGCAGAAGGCCAAGGAGCTCCTGCAGCAGACGGATCGCATCATCAAGAGCTTCCCGGAAGTGGAGAGCGTATTCGGGAAGATCGGCCGGGCCGAGACCGCGACCGATCCGGCCCCGTTGGACATGATCGAGACGGTGGTCGTGCTGAAGCCGGAGACCGCGTGGCGGGACGGAATGACGCCCGACCAACTGGTCGACGAGCTGAATGCCGCGGTCCGCATTCCCGGCCTGACGAATGCATGGACGATGCCCATCCGCGCACGCACGGACATGCTGGCCACGGGCATCCGGACGCCGGTCGGCGTCAAGCTCTCGGGAACGGATCTCCCGACGCTCGCCGACCTCGCGGCGCGCGTGGAGGCCGCCGTACGGGATCTGCCCGGCACCCGTTCCGTCTACGCGGAGCGCGTGACCGGGGGGTCGTACGTGGACATCGAGGTGGACCGGCCGGCAGCGGCGCGGTACGGACTGACCACCGGGGACGTGCTCGACGTGGTGGCCTCGTCCGTCGGAGGGCGAAACGTCACGACCACCGTCGAGGGACTGGAGCGGTACCCCGTGAACGTGCGGTATCCCCGGGCCCTGCGGGAGAACGTGCCGGCCCTCCGGAACGTCCTCGTGCCGACGCCAGGCGGGGCGCACGTTCCCCTCGGCCAGGTCGCCCGGTTCCGGCTGGTCGAGGGCCCGCCCATGATCAAGAGCGAGAATGCGCGACCCAATGCGTGGGTCTTCATCGACCTGGAGGAGGGCACCGACCTGGGATCCTACGTGGCGGAGGCCCGGGAGCGCGTCGAGGGGTCCGTCACGCTTCCGACCGGCTACAGCATGCGCTGGAGCGGACAGTACGAGTACATCGAGCGCGCCAATCGGCGTCTTCAGATCCTGGTCCCCCTCACGCTGGCGATCATCCTGCTGCTCCTGGTCATTCACTTCGGAAACCTGGCGGAGGCCACGATCCTCATGGTCACGCTGCCCTTCGCGGTGGTCGGCGCGCTCTGGCTGCTCCTGCTCCTGGGCTTCAAGTGGAGCCTGGCCGTCGGAGTCGGACTGATCGCCGTCGCCGGACTGGCCGCCGAGACCGGGGTCGTGATGCAGGTATACCTGGACGAGGCCGTGCGCCGGTTCTCGGCCCAGGGCCGGCTCGTCACGCGCGAGGATCTGAACCTGGCGCTCGAGTCAGGCG
>JAHEEH010000030.1 GCA_024640835.1 Bacteroidota bacterium | reverse complement strand
GAGCGTGCTCTACCAGGGCAATCTGTCGGAAATCTTTGTGCCGTACATGGACCCCGCGTTCTCCTGGTACGCCCGCAATTTCCTCGATGCCGGCGAGTACACGGCCGGCGGGTTGGCCAAGCCCCTGCTGCAGGGGCTTGACTGCCCGGATCACGCCGAGTACATCGACGCGCTCGTCGCGGGCGACAGCGGGCGCCCCGTCGCCGTTCCGCGCATGATCTGCATCTTCGAGCGGGAGACCGGCGACATGGCCTGGCGTCACTGGTCCGGTGCAGGCACCGCCGAGAGCCGCAAGAAGCGGGACCTGGTGGTGAGGAGCGCCGCCGTGCTGGGCAACTACGACTACGTCTTCGACTGGGTATTCCAGCAGAACGGGTCGATCACCGTGGCCGTCGGGGCGACGGGCATCGCGGAGTCCAAGATGGTCGTCCAGGAGACTGCGCTCTCCGACCCCGAGGCGGGCGCCGACGCCTACGGACGGTTCGTCGATCCGCACATCGTAGCGGTCAACCACGATCACTACTTCAGCTTCCGGCTCGACATGGACGTGGACGGCACGGCCAACAGCCTGCAGATCGACCGCCTGAGGAACCGCATGCTGCCGGCCGATCATCCGCGCCGGAGCGTCTGGGTGAGCGAGCCCACGGTGGCAAGGCGGGAGTCGGATGCCAAGCTCAACATCAACCTGGACCGTCCGGCCCTGTGGCGCGTGACGAGTGCGTCCCGGACGAACCACGTCGGCTACCCCACCAGCTACCAGCTGATGCCGGGAAAGACCGGCAAGACGCTCCTCAGCGAGGACGACTATCCGCGCCGCCGCGCCGGCTTCATAGACTATCACCTGTGGGTGACCCCCTACCGAGCGAACGAGCGCTACCCCGCCGGCGATCACCCCACCCTGAGCAAACCCGGTTACGGACTGCCCACCTGGACGGCGGAGGATCGATCGATCGAGAACACGGACATTGTCCTGTGGCACACGATCGGCATGCACCACATGGTACGGGCGGAGGACTGGCCCGTAATGCCGGTCCTGTGGCACAGCTTCGAACTGCGCCCGTTCGACTTCTTCGACCATAACCCGGCGATGGATCTGCCACGTTGACCGGGCCCTGGCACATCTTGGCCCGAATACCCGGTACGAGGACACCCTCGTCCGGCTGACCGACAGGAAACGGCGAATCGTGGATCGGGGTAAAAAATTAGCACCCCGGTTGACGCGCCGTGCGAGGACATGTACGTTTGGGGTGGTAATTTTTTACCACCAGCCGTAACCGGGCTGCCGAGAGCCCGTATCGACGACCAAACGATCCTCTGATGCCGGGACCCCAGCCACACGACCTGAGCCGCCGCGAGCGGCAGATCATGGACGTCCTGTACCGCATGGAGTCCGCCTCGGCGGCGGACGTGCGGGACCAGATGCCGGATCCGCCGAGCTATTCGGCCGTCCGCGCGCACCTGCGCATTCTCGAGGAGAAGGGCCACGTGGAGCACGAGCAGCAGGGGCCGCGCTACCTGTACAGGCCCACCGTCTCGACGAGTGACGCCCGCCGGTCGGCCCTGCGTCACGTGGTCCGCACCTTCTTCGAGGGATCGACGACGCAGGCCGTGGCCGCGCTCCTGGGCGACGCCTCGGTGGAGCTGGCCGACGGGGAATTCGACCGAATCGTGGAACTCATCGAACAGGCTCGGAGGGAGGGTCGCTGAATCGATGGTACCCCACGTCAACATCCTCGATCCGGCCTCGGCGGCAGCGCTCCTTCCGGCCCTGGTGGAGCACGCCGCCCGCTCCGCCGTCCTGCTCGCCGGCGCCTTCCTGGTGACGGCGCTCCTCAGGAACCGGTCGGCGTCCCTTCGGCACGCCGTCTGGGCCTCGACATTCGCCGTCGTCGTCCTGCTTCCCTTCGGCATGCGGATGCTGCCCGACTGGGAGGTTCTTCCCGCCCGGATGACCTCCGCCGTCGAGTCGGTGCACGTGGACGCGCTGGTCGGGGGAGCACTCGAATCGGTCTCTCGCAGCGCGGAGTCCCTGCCGATCCTTCCGCGCCGCACGGTCAAGCCGGCCCAGGGCACGACGCCGGGACACCTGCCGGCGGAGTCGGACCCTCCTGCGATCGGCCCGAATACGGCTGACGCCGGTTCGACCGACCGAGTGGCCCCGGCCCGGACTTCCGCGTCGAGGTGGACCCCCCATGCCCTGGGCGAGATCCTGTCGCGGGCAAAGACCCTCACGGTCGCGCAGTGGCTGGTGCTTCTGTGGCTCATGGGCGTCGTGTGGAATCTCGCCCTGCAGGCTCGCTCGACGGCGCAGGTCCGCCGGATTGCACGCATCGGTCACCGACCGCCGGAATCGATCCAGACCCTGTCCGATCGCGCATCCGCTCGCCTTGGCGTCCGGCGTCCCGTGGATATCCGGATGAGCGTCTCCGTGCCGATGCCTGCGACCCGGGGCGGTCGGAATGCCACGATTCTGCTTCCGACGGAAGCCCGGGGCTGGAATGAAGACCGGCTGTGGCACGTCCTGCTCCATGAGCTCGCGCACGTCGTCCGCCGGGACCACGCCGTACAGACCCTTGCCCGGGCCGTTTGCGGCGTCTTCTGGTTCAATCCCCTCGTCTGGACGGCTCTTCGCGCCCTCCGAGCGGACAGCGAGGTGGCGTGCGACGATCTCGTCGTGCTCTCGGGCAGCACGGCCTCGCGCTACGCCGGTCACCTGGTCGAGGTGGCCCGGTCCGTGCGCGATGCGTCGGTGAGACTGCCGTCGGCCGCGCTCGCCATGGCGCACCCCTCGCGTCTCGAAGGCCGTGTCCGCTCCATCCTGGATCCCCGAACATCCCGCAGACCGATGAACACCCGTCATGCCCTGCTGTCGCTCGCGGCCGCCCTTCTCGTTGCCGTCCCCGTTGCGGCCGCATCCCCGCAGGTACCCCCTCCGCCTCCGTCGCCCGTGACGCCGCCCGCACCCGCCGCGGTCCCGGACGCCGTGCCCCTGCCGCCCGGCCCCGCTCCGGTCGCCGGCGAAGTTCCTGCACCGGCTGCCGCACCCGCCCCGGTGGCCGTGCCCATGCCGCCCGTGCCGGACGCCGCACCGACGCCCCCGGCCCGGGCGCTTCCCACGCCCGTCGCCCCGGCCGTAGCCGACACGATCAGGAACCGCGCACGCGTCATCGCCGCGTTCGTGGAGGCCCTGCAGGATCCGGATCCCGAGCTCCGCCGCCATGCCGTGTACGCGCTCGGTGAGCTCGAAGCGGAAGAAGCCGTCGAGCCCCTCGCCCGCATGCTGACCGAAGACCAGGATCCCGAGGTACGTCGGGCCGTCCTCTACGCTCTCGGCGAGCTTGATCCCGACGCGGCCCTTCCGGTGCTCGCGACCCACTTCCGGTCTGAAACCGATCCCGAGGTCCGGCGGCACATGCTGTGGGTCATGGCAGAGGCCGGGGACGCCTCCGCGCTTCCCGCCGTGGAGTCCGCCCTGGGCGACAGCGATCCCGAGGTCCGCAAGGCAGCCCTCGCCGCCATGACCGAGATCGGGACCGCAGACGTGGTTCCACTGCTCGTTCGGGCGCTCGACGACCCCGAACCCGAGAACCAGCGGATGGCGGTCTTCGCGCTGGCCGAAGTGGCCGACTCGGACGACCCGTCGGACACCGCGGTGAACGGCCTCGTCCGGGCCGCCCGCAGCGACGACCCTGAGGTGCGCAAGGCGGCGATCATGGCGCTATCCGAGGTCGAGAGCGAGGCGGCGATTCCGGCGCTCGCGGCGGCGACGACCGATGCCGACCCGGAGGTGCGACGCCATGCCATCTGGGCACTTGCCGAATCCGACGCTCCGGAGGCGACGCCTGTGCTGACCCGGGCCACCGGGGACTCCGATCCCGAGGTGCGTCGCTTTGCGCTGCACGCGCTCGCCGAGCGGGGGGACGCCGTATCGGTGGATATCATGGCCCGCAGCCTGGAAGACGAGGATCCGGAAGTCCGGCGCGCGGCGCTGATGGCCCTGGCCGAATCGGGACGCCCGGAGGCGATCCCGGCGATGGGCCGTGCGCTGAACGACGAGGATCCCGAGGTCCGCCGCATGGCGATCTGGGGACTGGCCGAGGCCGGAGACGTCGACCCCTCGGCCGTCAGACCATTGATCGCGGCGCTCGAGGGAGACCGCGATCCCGAGGTCCGCATCGCTGCCGCCCATGCCCTGGGCGAGGTCGGGACGGACGCGGCCCTGGACGCCCTGACCCGGGCGCTCAAGGACCCCGACCCCGAGGTGCGCAGGGCGGCGATCGCGGCTCTTGCCGATCTGGTGGGCGGGAACTGATCACGGCGCCCGGAACGAATGGCCGGGCCACCGGCCCGTGAGACCTTCACGGACCTGCACCCGGTCCGTGAAGCCGGGTCTGCTCAAGGTCCCGGCGACACGGGGTCAGCCCCTCTTCCCGGGCCGAGTATGCCCGCCATCACGGCACCTGCGAGGATCCATGCCGCCAGGTCGCCGAGGGCCAGCAGGCCGGCGTCGGAGAGTCGGTACGAGCCGATGCCGAAATCGCCCAGGAAACGGAAGACTGCGCTCACCATCCCGATCCCGGCCACGAACAGCAGTCGGAGCGTGAACCGGGATCGAACGGCGTCCGCCGACCAGAAGAGCAGCAGGGCGCCCAGCAGGGAAACCAGGAAGTAGGACGCGAGGGCGGCTGCCATTTCCTGCCACGCGTCCTCGTGGCCGACCCCGCTGTACTGGATCCCGAACACGGGCGCCTTGCCCGGGAAGGGACCGCCCGGAATGACCTCCGGGTTCAGCACGTAGCGCCCGGGCTCGACCACCTGCCCGGCGAGCATTTCGTACAGCGCCCGATCGTCTGCTAGCCGTTTCATCTCGATGGATCGCTGCACGCCGAGCATGCCGTTCACCACGCTGCTCCAGGCGCCGAGCGCGATCATTCCGCCCAGCGCCGCCATCAGTACGCGTTTCATGATGGGGTCCCGTTTGGTCTCACCTGCGGCCAAGCTACCGGCCGGCACGTGCTGCCGGTGCCGTCCGAACGCCCGCGGATCTGCAGGGGGTTCACCGGCCGCCCGAAACCCGGGAAGAGCGGGCGGGTCGGTTGCCGATGACTCTGAGCGCCGTTACGTTCGGGACTTCACGATCCGGAGTGCACCTTCAACCTCCCGAGACCCATGACCCGCATCCTTTCCTTCGTCGCTTCGATCGCACTGTTCACCTCGCTTGCGATTCCCGCCGCCGGGCAGACCGCCCAGGACGAGATCGACGCCTACTGGGAAGAGGCGGGGCGCACCATCCGGGAAGGCGACTTCGAAGCCTACGCGCGAAGCTATCACGACGACGCCGTCCTCGTGTCGCTCCAGGAGGGTAAGAGTTATTCGATCCACCAGGCCCTCGCGGGATGGAAGTACCTCTTCGACGCCACCCGGGACGGCAAGGCCACCGCCGGCTTCGAGGTGCGCTTCACCAGGACGCTCCACGACTCGACCACGGCGCACCAGACCGGCATCTTCCGCTATTCCTTCGTGCCCGAGGAGGGCGATAGCCGCCTCTCCATGGTCCATTTCGAGATGCTCCTCGTGAAGAAGGACCGCTGGGTGGCCCTGATGGAATTCCAGAAGGCGCCGGCTACGGAAGCGGAGTGGGAAGCGGCGAAGCAGCGGTAGCGCACGGTCCCGGGAACGCGGACCCGTCACCGAGAGCGCAGCGATTCGGCGAAGTTGATGACGAAGACCAGCGATTCGGTAGAGTCCGACAGAACGGCTTCGTCCGTGCTCCCCCCGAGTCCGGCCGCCATCCCCGGGGAGGCGAGCAGAACGCGGTCGCCGGAGGAGAAGACATCGAAGAAGTGGGTCTCCGACACCGAGAAGCCCAGTTCGAACTTCACCCTGGACGTCTCCATGTCGCGGCTGTACAGCCCCGCGTTGCCGGTGCCGAAGATGGTCCTTCCATCGGCCGACCACACGGGCTGGGTCCAGCGTCCCGTGCTCTGGTTGAAGGGCACGCCGCGCCCGTCGGCGGGCACGGTGAAGGTCTCTCCATCCTGCTCGTACACGATGGTCGTCCCGTCGGGCGAGTACTCGGGGTAGCGGCGGTTTGCCGTGCGCCGGTCGGTCAATTCGATCGTTTCGCCAGTATCCAGCTTCCGCACCACGATACCGGTAACCCCGAACGGATCGGACGCGACGACATACACCGCGGCATCGCCCGACGGCGAAACGTCCAGATCCCACACGCCGACCGTGTTCCGGAACACCCGCCGGGGAGTTCCCGTGCCGTTCGCAGCCCGGACGTTGACGTCGTATATCCCCTGTCCCCATCCGGAACGATCGACATAGGCGACGGAATCGCCTCCCGAAAGCCACGTCGGCGAGGCTCCCGAGGCATTGGACGTCAGCTGAAGGAGGGTGCCGCGCGCGATGTCCAGCACGAACACGTCCGTGCCACCGCCCTGCCCGGTATTGAGTGACGGATCCTGGATCGTCAGCACTGCACGGGTCTCGTCGGGGCTCAACTCGATGTCGGAGAAACGCGCGGGCGTGACCGGTACGACGCGGTTGATCCCCGGGAACTCGCTGACCTGGATTCCCGAGAGCGGGATGGTGGATCGATGGACCTCCACACCCGTCACTCTCCGCCGGTAGATGAGGATACCTCCATCGGACAAGGCCACCGTGCTCGCGAGGACTTCCGACGCGATCGGGGTCGGCGCGCCGAGCAGGCGCATACCGTCGACGTCGAAGGGAACGGACACCAGGTTTCCCACGGTTCCCACGACGGGGACACTGAACACCAGGTGGCCGGTGCTGACGTACTGGGGCCGAATGCCCCCGATGCTGGTCGTCGCCAGGCGCTCGCCCGACTCGAAATCCCAGAACCCGACCGCGACGGTCCCGTCCGAGTTTTCGACCTCCGCCATCACCGTGCGGCCGTCCGGCAGCATTACCGGCCAGTCGTAATCCTGCTCGCTGCCGTCGGAGGGTCGCACGGCCAGGGGAGCCTTCTCCCCCGTCTGGAGCGACACCTTCCAGAGAGCCTGCAGATCCTCGTAGACCACCCATCCCGGCGGGCCCCAGTTCGCTCTCGGATTGCCTTCCTCCGACTCGACCACGAGGAGGGGCGTGCTCGAACGGATCGAGGTTCTCGCGATCGACAGCTGCTTGGTTATCAGCACGGACTCCCCGTCAGGAGACAGTTCCACGACGAGCGCCCCGGCCGACCCGTCCAGGCGCCGCACCTCGCCCGTCGCCAGGTCGCGGACAAACACGTTGTCGCGGCTCAGATCGTCCGTTGCATAGACCAGCGTCGAGCCGTCCTCCGACAGGTCGGTGGCGACGATGGCATGGTCGGCGACCATCTTCACGTCCAGCACCATCCGGGGCCGTGCCTCCGGAATCCCTGCAGGCCAGAGCATCCACAGCAGCCCGACGAGCAGCGCGCCCACGCCGAACGCGACGGCCGCCCTGGTCGCGACGCCGACCTTCGCTGCGCCGGACGGTCCCACCGCGCGGATCGTGGACCGCGTCGTGACGGAGGCTGCCGTCAGATCGACCGCTTCGAGATCCGCGACCAGGTCCGCCGCCGTCTGGTACCGGCGCCGCGGGTCCTTGGCCAGGAGCCTGAAGACGATGCGTTCCAGGTCCATGGACACACCCGTCCGCAGCGCGGTCAGCGGCTCGGGATCCTCGTTCAGTATCCCGTAGAGCACCGCCTGCTCGTAGTCGCCGGCGAAGGGCAGCCTTCCGGCGACCATCTCGTAGAGCACCGTGCCCAGGGAGTACAGGTCCGAGCGGCCATCGACCTCCTGCCCCCTTGCCTGCTCGGGGCTCATGTACGCGGCCGTGCCCAGCGTCGACCCCATCCGGGTCAGCATCGTCGAGGCCTGCGTCTTGGCCAGGCCGAAATCGAGCACCTTGACCACGCCTTTCGACGTGATCATCACGTTGCCGCTCTTGATGTCGCGGTGCACGATCTGCATCGCGTGCGCTTCCTTCAGGGCTTCCGCGACCTGTATCGTGATGCGCACGGCTTCATCGAGCTTCACCGGACCCTTCCGGATGCGCGCGTCCAGCGTCTCCCCGTCGATGTATTCCATCGCGATGAAGAGCCGCGCCTCGTCCTGGCCGGTCACGCGCTGGCCCGATTCGTCGAGCGGGACCGCCTCGTCCACCTGGTACACGTGGCCAACGTTCACGTGCGAAATCCGCGCCGCGGCCTGCGCCTCGCGGAGGAAGCGCGCCCGGTCGTCGTCGCTCGACAGCGCCGACGCCGGCAGCACCTTGAGCGCCACCGTGCGGCCGAGCTTGGTGTCGGTCGCCCTGTAGACGATGCCCATGCCGCCGCGGCCGAGCTCGGAGTCGATGCGGTACTGGGCGAGGTGAAGACCGGTCATGGCAGTCTGGAATCGGGTCGATGGTGGAGGCGGACGACTGCGTTCTACCGGCCGAATTGCCCCTTGAGGTACGTCCACCAGTTCTGCATCCACACCGACGTCTGGGTCATGTCCTCGCCGGACTGGGCTCCCGGACGGTCGGATGCGGTGTAGAGCGTCCCGTCGGCAGCGAACGCATACGAATCGAGAAAACCGTCGAAGCGCTTGAGCTCCTCCGCCGGCCCCAGGGTTGCGAATGTCGGCTCCAGGCGCACGGGCACCTGTCGAAGCAGGTTGTTCGTCGGATTCGCTACGTGAACGTACTTGCCGTCCCGCGACCAGGAGGCATGTATCCCCATCACGTCAGGGAGCACGTAGCGCTCCCGGCCATCGACAGAATACACCGTAATCTCGGCGGACACGACCGACACGAGCAGCACGTATCGTCCGTCCGGAGAATACCCCATTCCGAAGACCGGGCCGTCTGCCAGCACGGTCTCCGCATCACCGTCGAGCGAGACGATGAGCACCCTGGATGGTTGAGATGACCCCTCCTCCACCACGGTCAGCAGAACGCTCCGCCCGTCCGGCGCGACCACGGGGTGCACGGTCGACTCCCGGATGGTCTCCTCCGTCCCCGTCCCGTCCAGCCGAAGACGCACGGCCCTCGGCCCCGATCCGCCACCCTCGCGTGGTACGTCCACTCTCGTCGAGAACAGCCAGCGGCCGTCTGGCGAAATCGAGGCCGTCGCATATCGACCGCCGAACGTCACCTGCGACTGGACGCCACTTTCGAGATCCAGCGAGTACACGGTCCCGCGTGTCCGCCCCGAGGGCACGGCCACGAAGACGAGAGCGCTGCCGTCCGGAGTCAGCAGCACGCCGTTCGGAGACTGGTCGGATGGAAGCCGGGTTTCGAGCTTGTTCGCGACCTGCAGGTCCGGCTGCATGTGCCAGAGGCCCCATGTCCGCGAGGTGGCGGTCACGGAATTCCCGACGCGTATGGCAGAAAACACCTTCAGGAACACGAGATCGCCATCGTTCGATACGCCGAAACTGCCCCAAGGCACGTTTGGCCCGCCCGCAAGCGCGTCCTTGGCCTGGCCGACGAAGAGTCCGCTCTCCGGATCGACGGGCCGGACGGTCAACACGCCGTCGTCGTTCTCCGTGTTGTAGACGAGAAATCCACCCCGAACGTACTCCGGATTGACGGCAGCGGAATCCAGTACCACCAGGTCTCCCGTGTCGAGATCGGCGGTGAACATGCGATAGATCCCGTTCGAATTGCCGGCCTCGTTCATACGCACGGTCTGAAGACCGAATGCGCGCGGAGTCCCCGGAATACCGGACTTCAGGACGTTTCCGTAGCCCTCTTCGAGGCCGGTCTCGTCGAACCGGATTTCCTGCAGTTCGCCCCCGTCGATGGGAACGCGGTAGCTCGAACCACCGCCGGGACGATCGTCGGTCATCACGACGGTCTCGTCGCTCTCCCAGTAGGCGATGCGGCCGAAATCGGTGAGCCGCTCGGGCAATCCGTCCGGCAGCTGAAGGACGTACACGCCTCTGTTGAACACTCTCATGAAGGCGAGCTTCGTGCCGTCCGGCGAGTATCGCATCTCCCAACCCGCGACGTCGGATCCCTCCACGTATCGAACCCTACCGGTCTCGATGTCCCTCACGTAGATGCCGAACCGGCCGTCCGCGTCGGTCGCCTGCACGGCGAGATACCGATTGCCGGGAGACAGGGCCGGGAAACGGACACCACGCAGGCCGTCGAACGAGATCTCGACCTGGCGCAGTGGTGCGGTCGGGACCGACGTCCGGAAGAGAAACCACCCGACGGTCAATCCGGCGACCAACGTCACGATCGAAATACTCGGCCACACCCACTGCGGGAGCGTTCTCG
>JAHEEH010000397.1:1848-2876 GCA_024640835.1 Bacteroidota bacterium | reverse complement strand
TCGAGCTCGGGGCTCAGGTAGCGTCCCTCGTACGCGAGAAGCCCGGGTCGCCCGACCGAAACCGGCGTCGATTCCGCCTCGGGCGGTCCCGACTCGCGCGGAGTCCCCTCGGTGAAACGGTCTCCGAAGAACACGTCGAGGACTTCCTCGATCGCGTCGCCGGGAGGGTCCGCCCGGTTGGCCAGGGCGATGAGTCCTCCCCCGAGGGCCGGAAAGACCACGAACCGGGCCCGGTATCCGGCGGACGAACCGGTATGGGAGATCATGTCCAGTCCCCGGTGCGTGCCGATTCCCAGGCCGAAGGCATAGGTCAGGGGTTCTCCCGAGTTGAGCACGCCCCGCTCGCGCATGCGCGCGACGGCGGCCTGCCCACCGACGCTTCCGGTCAGGAGGTTGTCCATCCACAGTCCCAGGTCCTCCACGGTCGAGTAGACCCCGCCGGCCCCCGTGATCGACGAGTTGTCGAATTCCCTCCGGAACCCACCGGACGGGACGGGGCTGTACGAATCGGCCGCGCCCGGAATCACCAGGCCGGGTCGATCCATGATGACGGTCCGGTGCATGCCGAGCGGCTCGAACACGTGCGTTCCCATCCACTCCGGGAACGGCGTGCCCGTCACGCGCGTGACGATGTCGGCCAGCAGCATGTAGGCCGTGTTGCAGTACAGGTACTCGGTGCCGGGCTCGAAATTCAGCGCTTCGGACGCCGCAACCAGGCGCAACGCATCGTCCTGCACGATGCCGTCCCCGGACCGCAGGCCCGCCATGCCCAGCGCACCGTAGATCTCTCGAAGTCCGCTCATGTGGTGTATGAGATGTCGGACCGTGATCGTGGAGCCGAAATCGGGCACTTCGGGAAGGATGGAACGGATGTCGGAGTCCAGATCCAGCCGCCCGTCCCGTTCCAGCAACACGATGGCAAAGGCCGTGAACTGCTTGGATACCGAGCCGACGTCGAATATCGTCCCGGGCCCGATGGCCGTTCCCTGCTCCAGGCTCGCCATTCCGAACCCGCGCTCGTACACCGT
>JAHEEH010000397.1:0-1838 GCA_024640835.1 Bacteroidota bacterium | reverse complement strand
CCCGGATGACCGCGATGCTGAAGCCCGGAGCGTCGGCCCGCTCGAACCGGTCCAGGATCGAGTCGGCCCGGGCCGAGGCCTGTTCGACATCGAAGGACTGCCTCGCGGAGACCGGACCGGAGCTGGCCGCCAGCACGAGCACGAAGAACAAACGGGTCGACATGGACATGCGAAACCTCCTGGATGCCCGGGAACGTCCGGAGAAGGTAGGCGATCGGAGGACGGCCATTAAACAGGCGCTGCGATGAGGGTACTCGTGGAAGGATGCGTTACGACGGTCGAGGAGGCGGTCCGCTGCGCCGCGGCAGGAGCGGGCCGGCTGGAGCTCTGCTCGAACCTGGAGGTCGGCGGGCTCACGCCGTCGCCCGATCTCGTGGCCGCGGTGCGCGGGGCGGTTGCCCTCCCGGTCTTCGCGATGGTGCGTCCCCGGGCCGGGAATTTCGTGTACGATCCGAGCGAAGTCGACCGGATGGTCTCGGACATCGGCGTCGTGCGTTCTGCGGGTGCCCAGGGTATCGTGACGGGCGTCCTGACGCGGGACGCCCGCGTGGACGCAGCCGCCGTGCGGCGCATCGTTCGGGCGGCGGCTCCCCTGACCGTCACCTTCCACCGCGCGTTCGACCAGGTCACCGATCCCGTGGCTGCGCTCGGTCAGCTGCTCGACATCGGGATTGCACGCCTTCTCACGGCGGGTGGCACCGGAACGGCCCTCGATGGAGCCGACACGCTCGCAGACCTGGTGCGGAGGGCGGAGGGCCGCCTGTCCGTCATGCCGGGCGGGCGCGTGCGGGCCGACACCGTGGTCGCGTTGCTGAGGAGGACCGGCGCTCTCGAGGTGCACGCCAGGGCGGAGGGCGTGGCCGACCTCGTCCGGATCCTCTCGGCGCGGTAGGCCTCAGGACGGGACGCGGCCCTTGCGCTGCAGCCACCACCGCATGCACCGGTGTCCGAAGTCCACGCTGCCCGTGAACATCATGGGGCAGCCGCCGACGATGGGTTCGATTCCGGCTTCCCGGCAGGTGCGGACGGCCTCGTCGGCGACGCTTCCTTCTCCGAAGGACCGATGGAACCAGATGTGGCGCACCCCGGCCGCTACGGCTTCGTTCACCACCGACACCGAATCCGCCGGGGAGGTGCACACCACGACGCCGTGCGGAAGCTCCGGAAGAGACGCGATGTCCCGAAAGCAGGGATCCAAGCCGATGCGGTCGGCGGCCGGATTGAGCGCGAGCACGGTATGACCGGTGTCGCGCAGTCTCTCGAAGATGGCGTTCGCGGGGGCCTTTCCGGAGCGGGATACTCCGGCGACCGCGATGGTTCCGCCGCTCAGGAAGGCTCGGATGGATACTGGAAGGTCGTCCATGTGGGTCGGATGAGGGCTGCCGGCAAGTTCCGGATGACGCCGGCATGTGGATCGACGGACGAACCTGGCATTCCCGGTCGTGGATTCTCCCACGTCGGTGAGCCGGCGACCCCGCAGGGGTTGCGTGCGACGATCTCCGGCCGTTTCATGAACGGTTCCCATCGAACCTCGTCGACCTCCATGCGCCGCCTCCTGGTCTTCATCCTCCTGCTCGTCGTCGTGGTGTCCGCCCGGGCCCAGGCTCCCCGTCTTCCCGTCGACACGACCCTCACCGCCGCGGGCGACGTCACGGTGAAGGGGGCGCGGGTACCCTACACCGTGACGGCCGGAACCCAGCCCGTCTGGAACGAAGACGGAGAGGTGATCGCGTCCCTCTTCTACACGTACTACGAGCGGAGCGACGTGTCCGACCGGTCTGAACGGCCCCTCATGATCTCCTTCAATGGGGGGCCGGGAAGCGGGTCGCTCTGGATGC
>JAHEEH010000029.1 GCA_024640835.1 Bacteroidota bacterium | reverse complement strand
TGGCATACCGTGTGCAGCCGGTACCCGTCGACCAGGTCCACGATCCGTTTGTAGTTGTCTCCGTACGGGAGCTTCACGCGAAGCCAGTCGGGCCGCTGTCCGCGTTCGTTGGGCACGCCGGAGGGCTGGACGACCGGGAGCTCCAGAACGTCGCCGTCGCCGGACGGCTCGGCGTGCACGGTGCGAAGGCTCACTTCACCGGGGCGGCTCGGACGGGGCTTTCTGGGATCGGCCATGGCGTGATCGTGTCGGGGCGAAGCCTACCTGTCCCGGGTGCAAATGATCCCCCCGCGCGGGGTGAAGAAACGCCGATTCTGCGGCCCGGAAGCGCTTTGAATCGTATCTTGAGCCGTCTAGAAGCGCATTACCGGATCCACCGCGAGGAGGGTCCTTCCAGGAACAGCATACGCATTCGGATGGACATGGAAGCAATCACCAGGCACGCGGTCACGCCCGACATGGTCGGGGAAGTCTACCTGAAGCACACCAATGCCAGGGGCATGATGCCCATGGTACTGGACATGGAGAACAGCCGCGGATTGCGCTTGGTGGACGAGGCGTCGGGGAAGACCTATCTCGACTTCTTCGGCTTCTACGCTTCGTCGGCGATCGGGATGAACCATCCGAGGATGGAATCCGATACGGAGTTCCTGAAGCGTCTCAAGACCGCTGCCCTCAACAAGATCACGAATTCCGACATCCGGACCGTGTACATGGCGCGGTTCCTGGACACCTTCGATCGCGTCGGTATTCCGGACTACCTCCCGTACGCCTTCTTCGTAGCCGGTGGAGCGCTTGCCGTGGAGAACGCGCTCAAGACCGCCTTCGACTGGAAAGTGCGGAAGAACTTCGAGAAGGGGTATCGTCGCGAGGTGGGCCAGCAGGTTCTGCATTTCGAACAGGCGTTCCACGGCCGAAGCGGGTACACGCTCTCGCTCACGAACACGGCCGACCCCCGGAAGACGATGTACTTCCCCAAGTTCGACTGGCCCCGGGTCAGCAACCCGAAGGTCGTATTCCCGGTGGAGGACCATCTGGAGGACATCGTGGCGAGGGAGCGGCGGGCGATCGCCCAGGCGAAGACCCACTTCATGGAGCGTCGGGACGACATTGCCTGCGTCATCATCGAGCCCATCCAGGGCGAGGGGGGCGACAACCATTTCCGGCGCGAGTTCCTTCAGGATTTGAAGGACCTGTGCCTGGAAAACGACGCCCTGCTCGTATTCGACGAGGTGCAGACCGGCGTGGGCATCACGGGTTCGTTCTGGGCGCACCAGGGAATCGGCGTGGAGCCCGACATCATCGCGTTCGGCAAGAAGACCCAGGTGTGCGGCATCCTGGCCGGATCCCGACTCGACGAGGTGGACGATCACGTCTTCCGACTCGGCAGCCGCATCAACTCGACCTGGGGAGGCAACCTGGTGGACATGGTCCGCTTCGACCGCATCCTGGAGATCATCGAGGAGGACGGGCTCGTCGAGCATGCCGCGGAGGCCGGGGCCTATCTGCAGCAGCGTCTCCGCGCCATGTCGGCGAGGCACGAGAGCGTGACGAACGTCCGCGGCCGCGGCCTCTTCTGCGCGATCGATACGCCGTCGGGCGACTACCGCGCCAGGCTGCTGAAGCGCTGTTTCGACGACGGCCTGGTGATCCTGGGCTGCGGTGCCAGCTCGGTTCGGTTCCGGACGCCGCTCACCGCGACGACCGACGAGCTGGACGAAGGTCTCCACATCCTCGAGTCCGCGATCGTGGCCCTCGACGCGGAGTAGCCCCTGGCAGCACGAAGGGCCGCCGGACACCCTGCGGCCCCTTCATGCTGCCAGCGGATCAGTTGCCTTCGGCGGCCGCCGTGATGGACTCGGGCGTGAGTCCCCTGTCGAACGAGATCTCGGAGAAGGAGACCGTGATGGCCTGGCCCGGCTGTTCGATCCGCATGGCGAACGGCACGCGAACCCCCGAAACGGTCCGGTAATCCGAGAAGAACTGTCGGACGCGGCCGGTGGGCAGCGTCATCTCGGTCGCGAACAGCAGGCCCGTATCCGCCGCGTACATCCGTCGGCCGGCGGTGCCTCCGAGCACCTCGACCACGAAGACCTCGGTATCGTTCACGGTCTCGGGCTCCCCGAGAGCGACCTCCACCGAGTCGTTCGCGAGCAGGGCGAGCTCGTCCGACGCGGACGCCATCGCGCCCCGCTGCTGGCTGAGCGCGGCGGACTGCGGGCCGGGAAGGTCGGCGATGTCCGTACGGCCCCCCAGCGCCGCGGCCTCGAGCCACCCGCCGTCGGGGGTCAGGAAGACGGTCTGCTTCATCATCTCCGCCGGAATCTCGGGGGGGGTGGTGACGGCGGTCTGCCGGATCAGCCCGTACCCCGGAAACACGATCTGCTGCTCGATATTCAGAATGATCGGCCCCATCGGCGTGTCGAGCGAGATTTCGCCTACGGAATAGCGGTTGGTCAACGCGCGGAACGCGGCCTCGCCTCCCGCGGCCTCGACGTGAGCTTTGAGGACGTCCTCGGCGGAGGTGGGCTGCCCGACCGCCGCAGGGGCGACGAGGAGTGCCAGGAGTACCGGAACAAGGGCTTTGCGCATGATGGGATACGTCGTCAATGGTTACCGTGTCGTGTGGTCGACCTTTCGGTCTGAATTCCGGGTGTCCATCGTGGGGTCACTCGCCGGTCTCCGCCTCATCCACTTCCTCCTCGTCGTCCGGTACCACGCGGGTGACGTCGGCTATCGCGTCATCCCCCTTCAGGTTGATGAGGCGCACCCCCTGCGTGTTGCGGCCGAGCGTGGAGATATCCGCGACGTGCATCCGGATCATGATGCCGTTCACGGTCGATATCATGAGATCGTCCGTTTCCAGGACCCCCTTGATGGCGACGAGATTGCCGGTCCGCGGCGTGGCCTTGATGGTGATGATGCCCTTGCCCCCGCGTGACTGGACCCTGTAGTCGTCGAGCACGGAGCGCTTGCCATAGCCGTGGGACGAGATCGCGAGGAGGTCCCTCTCACGGTCTTCGATCACCACCATGCCGACGACCTCTTCGGTACCCGACAGGGCCATCCCGCGGACGCCACGCGTATTCCGGCCCATGGGGCGGACATCCGACTCGTTGAAGCGGATGGAGAGGCCGCGACTGTTGGCCAGGATGACGTTGGCGTTGCCCGCGGTCAGGTGCGCCTCGAGGAGCTCGTCTCCCTCGTCGACGGAGATGGCGATGATGCCGTCGACCCGCGGCCGGCTGAACGCTTCGAGCGTGCTCTTCTTGACCTGACCCCGCCTCGTGGCCATCAGCACGTAGTGGCCGTTCAGGAAGTCGGAGTCCCTGAAGTCGGCCTTGGATACTGCCAGGATCGCACGGATCCGGTCTTCGGGGGAGATCTGGATGAGATTGCGGATGGAGCGGCCCTTGCTCTGCCGCCCTCCCTCCGGCATTTCGAACACGCGGAGCCAGTAGCACTGACCGTGGTCGGTGAAGAAGAGGAGGTAATCGTGGTTACGGGAGACGAACAGGTGCTCGACGTAGTCCTCGTCCCGCATGGCCAGACCGCGCATGCCGACGCCGCCTCGACCCTGTTGCCGGTACTCCGACACGCTGGTCCGCTTGACGAGCCCCTGGTGCGACACCGTGACGACCATCTGGTCATCCTCGATGAGATCCTCGATGATGATGTCGTCCCCGCCCGTGTAATCGATCTCCATGCGGCGCGGGTCGGCATACTTCTCCCGGATCTCGAGCAGTTCCTCGCGTATGATCCCCATCCGCAGTTCCCGGCTGCCCATGATGCCGACCAGTCGCTCGATCTCCGCGATCACGTCACGATACTCTTCCTCGATCTTCTGCCGCTCGAGGCCCGTGAGCCGGTTGAGCCGCAGGTCCAGAATGGCCTTCGCCTGGATTTCAGAAAGACTGAACAGCGGCTCGCCGTGCGTGGGGAGCCCCAGCCGCTCCAGTTGCTCCCTCGTGAGCCGCTCGGGGAACGCGCCGGCCATCAGGTTCACGCGGGCTGCGTCCGTGTCCGGCGAGTGCCGGATGATCGTGATGACCGCGTCCAGATGGTCGAGGGCGATCGTCAGGCCCTCCAGAATGTGGGCCCTCTCCTGGGCCTTTCGCAGGTCGAACTGCGTCCGCCGGAGCACGACATCGTGGCGATGCTCCACGTAGTAGCGGATGAGTTCCTTGAGGTTGAGGGTTCGCGGACGCCCGGCGACGAGGGCGACGATGTTGACGCCGAACGTCTGCTGGAACGGCGTGAACTTGTACAGCTGGTTCTGGACGACCAGCGGCACGGCGTCCCGTTTCAGCTCGATCACGATCCGCATGCCCTCTCGGTCGCTCTCGTCGCGCAGGTCCGAAATGCCCTCGATCTTCTTGTCGCGCGCGAGCAGCGCGATCTTCTCGATCAGCGCGCTCTTGTTGACCTGGTAGGGGATCTCGGTCGCTATGAGCGCCAGTCGACCCGGCCGAACCTCCTCTTCGTGGATCCTGGCGCGCATCACGACGCGGCCACGGCCGGTATGGTAGGCGAGGCGGACGCCCTGGTGTCCGTAGATGATGGCCCCGGTCGGGAAGTCGGGAGCCGGCACGTGCTGGATCAGGTCGTCGATCGCGATGTCCGGATCGTCGATGTAGGCCACCGTCGCATCGATCACCTCGCCCAGGTTGTGGGGCGGGATCTTGGTCGCCATGCCGACGGCGATGCCGTCGGTTCCGTTCACCAGGAGATTGGGGATGGAGGCCGGCATCACCTCGGGCTCCTGGAGCGAGCCGTCGAAGTTGTCCTGGAAGTCCACCGTCTCCTTGCCCAGGTCGCGGAGCATCTCCTCCGCGATGCGCGTCATCCGGGCCTCGGTGTACCGCATGGCGGCGGCAGAGTCCCCGTCCACCGATCCGAAGTTGCCCTGTCCATCGACCAGCGGATACCGCAGCGAGAACGGCTGCGCCATGCGCACGAGCGTGTCGTAGATCGCACTGTCGCCATGGGGATGATACTTGCCGAGCACCTCGCCGACCACGCTCGCACTCTTCTTGTGCGCCGAGCCCGAGGCCATTCCCAGCGTGCTCATGCCGTAGAGTACCCTGCGATGCACGGGCTTGAGTCCGTCGCGCACGTCCGGAAGAGCCCGGCTCACGATCACCGACATCGAGTAGTCGATGTAGGAGGATTTCATCTCCTCCTCGATGTTGATCGGGATGATCCGCGTGGTGTCCTGTTCCATGGTTCGGGGTTCGAGGGAGGGGCAGGCGGGTCGTCAGAAAGCGGCGGCGCGAACGGGGTATTTCGTGGAGTTCGAGCGCCTGCGCGCAGGCCCGGCTCAGACAGGAAAAGATACGGATTCAGGACCTGATATCCCAGTCCAAAACGAGGATTGTATATTCCATGAAGACGTTGTGCAACAACCACTTGGGGGTTGCTTCCGGACCGGGGGCGCGAACCTTTGCCCCAACCTCTCGTAGAGTACGCCGATCCCTCGTTCGGAGCCCTTCGGCGGATCCCCTCGAAGGGCTCGGACGATCGCCTGGCCCTGCGCCGTCAGCCGTTCCCGGGAACCCCTTCCGCATGATCCGGATCGCCCTCCTGGTCGCCCTCGTGGCGACCGTCCTTCTTCCATCCGCCGTCCTGGCGCGGCAGCCGGCAACCGTCAGCGGATTCGTCCGCGACGGCGGTTCGGGCGAGACGCTCATCCTGGCGAACGTGGTGCTCGAGGACTCGGGGATGGGCGCCGCCACGAACACGTCCGGATGGTACTCGATCGGCGGCATCCCTCCCGGTTCCTACCGGGTGCTGGCGTCGTACCTGGGCTACAGAACCGCGGCATACGACGTCTCGCTCGGCCCGGACGAGCACTACAGGCTGGACATCGAGCTCGAGCGAAGCGGCGTCACGGTGGGGGAGGTCGTGATCGAGGCGTCGCGCGAATCGGCGGAAGAGGCGCGGCAACTGGGGGTTGCACGCCTGTCGACCGCAACCATCCGGACGCTGCCTACCGTGCTCGAGCCGGACGTCTTCCGATCACTGCAATTGCTTCCGGGCGTCAAGGCGGCCTCGGACTATTCGAGCGGTCTCTACGTGCGGGGGGGAAGTCCGGACCAGACGCTCATCCTGCTCGACAGGACGACCGTCTACAATCCCACCCACTTCTTCGGGTTCTTCTCCACGTTCAACCCCGACGCGATCAAGGACGTTCGCCTGTACAAGGGCGGCTTTCCCGCCGAGTATGGAGGCCGTATCGGGTCGGTGGTGGACGTCTACAACAAGGACGGCAATCGGCGTCGTACCGGCGGCAGTCTGAGCATTGGCCTGCTGGCTTCGCGCGCGCTCATGGAAGGGCCGATTCCCGGGGGATCGTGGATGGTGGCCTTCAGGAGATCCACGCTTGAGCCCCTGCTCGCTGCGCTTCGTGCCGCGGAGGTCGACGGCATCCCTGACGACTTCCACTTCTACGATCTGAACGCCAAGGTCAACCTGGACCTCTCGGACTCCGACCGGATGTCGCTTGCCGGCTACTTCGGACGGGATGCCCTCGACCTGGAGATCGTGACCGACACCCGGCTCCTCCTCGGATACGGGAACCGGACCGGGAGCCTCGGCTGGGTCCATGTCTTCTCGGACGAGGTGTTTTCGAGCTTCACGCTGACGTCGTCCCACTACTTCAGTCGTCCGGATTTCCTCATCGCCAAGACGGTGGTGTCCCGGGACAACCAGGTGGACGACCTGTCGATGAAGGCCGACGTGGAGTATACCGCTTCCGATCGCATCGGCGTGAAGGGGGGATTCTGGACGGGCGTATTCACCTTCCGGCTGAGGGACGTCTTCGACGCCCGGGAAAGCATGTCGGAGAGGATCTCGGCCCCCTACGGAGCAGGGTACGTGCAGGCGTCCTGGATGCCGGCTGCGGACCTCACGGTGCTGGGAGGTCTTCGGGCCAGCTGGTTCGGGGAGGGCGACCACGCGCGCCTGGAGCCGCGGATCTCGATCGAGTACACGACGCCGCCTGGAGTCCGGCTGCAGGCGGGCTACGGTCGATATGCCCAGTACCTCACGCTCATCTCGAACGAGGCCTTCAGTGGTCTGGATATCTGGCTGACCACGGCGGACGGTGTGCCGCCCGCCTACGGAGACCAGTTCGTCACGGGGGTCAAGGGGAGGCTCCCCGGCCGGGTCGACCTCGAGGTGGAAGGCTATTACCGCACCATGCGGTCGATCTTCCAGTTCGATCCTTTCCTCATCGACGTATCCGGGCTTCCCTACGAGAAGATGTTCCTGTTCGGACAGGGCTACGCCTACGGTGCGGAGGTGCTGCTCTCCCGGACCTCGGGGCGTGTGAGCGGTCAGGTGGGCTACACGCTGGGAACGACGAGGCGGCGGTTCCCTGAACTCAACGAGGGCGAGTACTTTCCGCCGAAGTACGACCGGACGCACGATCTGACGGCCATCCTGAACTTCGACCTGAGCCGGCGCTGGCGGCTTACGACGGTCTTCACGTATGCCACGGGGCAGGCCTACACCGAGCCGGCTTCCCAGTACCGGCTGGTGGATTTTCCGCTCGGCGGCACCGAGCTCCAGGCTGTCATCAGCCCCTTCAACGGGGCTCGTCTGCCGGACTACCACCGTCTCGACGTGGGATTCGTGAACCGCGGCCGCTTCCTCGGATTCGCCGACTACGAGCTCCAGCTGCAGGTGATCAATGCCTATGCGAGGCGGAATATCTGGTTCTACTTCTTCGACTTCGAGGACGACGGGACGGTGAGTCGCGAGGAGGTCCCGCAGATCCCCATCCCGGTGCCGAACATCTCCTTTTCACTGGCCTTCTGACATGCGAAGGGCGAATCCGACCATACTGCTGCTGCTGCTCTTCGTGGCGGCCTGCGACACGACGACCGAGTCCGTCCACCGGTCGGAGCCCGTCGTCGAGGCGTATCTGGAGGCCGGCCAGCCACTGCCCCGCCTGCGCCTGACGGAGACCTCGCCGATCGACGGTACCTACGATCCGTGGGGCATTGGCCTGGGTGCCGCGACGGTTCGGGTTCACGAGGTCGGTGAGGGCGGGGAAATCACCTGGACGGCACGGTACGAGCTGCTCCAGGGATCGTCCGCCGTCTACGCGCCGGTGGAGGACCGAACGGTACTGGCCGGTGCCACCTACCGGCTCGACGTGGTGCTTCCGGACGGCGGGCGTCTCGAGGCCGAGACTGTCGTGCCGGACGCTTTCGAGCTCGTGGACCGCAATGCGGACGAGGTCGTGTACCAGGGTTCGGAGCAGTTCGAAATCGAGTTGACGCCGTCGGGCTCCCGGGGCCGGGAGCCCATCTACATCATCACGATTGAAGGTCTGGATCCCAGGCCGGCGCGCCTGACGCCGCTCTACCTGGATGCCATTTACGAGCTGGGCCCCGAAGACGCGTTCGATCCGGACACCCTGGACGTGTCGGAGCTGACGGAATTCATCGTGGTGTCGTCTCCTCCGCTCAACGAGGCGAATTATCGCAAGGAAGGCGAATCGACGATCACGGCGTGGCTGCCGTGGTTCTCGGTCGTGTTCTACGGCCCGAACCGTATCCGGGTCAGTGCCGTGGACGACAATATCTACGATTTCATTCGCTACCAGGCTGTTCAGCGAGGCGGTTCCACGCTTTCACCGGGCGAGATTCCGAACATCCTGGACGGCGTCGAGGGTGGAGTCGGGGTGTTCGGCAGTTACGCATCGGTCGAAGTCGTCGTGGAGATCCTGGAGCCCCCGTCCTGACGCTCGGGCCCCCGCTCAGGGAGGGGGAATGACGGTGTGCACCGCGCTACGGATCTCGTCGGCGATTGACCCGGGCATCCCCATGTTCTTCATGAAAGCCCATTGGCCGGCGTCCGCGAAGTACATCTTCATGCGGTACATGGCGTCGACCAGCCGAACCTCCACGCCGCTGTCGGTCCGCGCCACGACGAGCTCGATAGGGTATGCGGCAGCATGGGCGAGACCCGGGCACTCCAACTTCTTCCGGGACTTGTCCGAGCCGGCGCCCACGATGTCGAACGACTGTGCTTCCATCGCCTTGCCCGTGACACCCAGCACCGTACCCAGGCCGGCCGGAAGCGTGGCTTCATAGGCCACCCGGAGACCCCACCGGGGTCCAGGTTCGGCCAGGGCCTGCCGCAGCCGATCGACGATTTCCGTGGAGTCTGCGCCTTCTGCGGTGGCGAGGACCTGGATCTTCTCGTCGAACGGTCCGCCGGCCATGACCCCCATCGTGCGGCCGATGTAGCCGCGGTCCCTCTCGGGTCCGTACCCGCGATCGGATGTCTCTTCGCCGACCGCGGAAGACAGGAGATCGCGAAGCGCTTCGCGGTGCGTCATCGACACCTCCGTCACTCCCGTGTCCGACAACAGCACCGTCCGGTTGATGCCGGCGGGATTCACGTACGCGACGTGGGCCCCCTTCTCATCGGTGAAGACCACGACCCGGTCGACGACCGCAAAGGGCGCCGTGTCCGGATTGAGGGCCACGAGGATCCCCGCGTATTCGGCGTCGAAGAGGGATACCACCCGGGCTTCGTACGAACAGTCTTCCTGAACGCCCGCGTCGAGTCGACCGAGTACCTCGAGACCGCGGGCGGCCGCCGCCTCCTCTATCCGGGCAACGATATCCGAAGGCGGAGATTCGAGATTCTCGAAGACGAATTCGAAGACAAAGGCATCCCCGAACTCCTGGGCTCGCGTCGTACCCGTCAGGACGATCAGGAGGGCAAGGGCGGACAACACGAATCTCATGGCGCGGGCAGGCTGAATGGTGGTTTCACGGATCGTTCGGCTCGTTCGTCCGAGCCCGCCGAATTGACTGATCTCCCGATCGAGTTCCGGCCCGCCTGCCACCACAGAGGCTGTGGGGCAATCCACGAGATGACGATCACGCCCTACGCGCATAGAGCAAACCGCTCGCCCAGATCCGCACAGAGCGCTTCGAGCTGTTCCCGGTCGATCGTGTCGAACGCCCCAATCCAGTCCGAATCCACATCGAGAACGGCGACGACCTCGCCCTCGGAATCGAGCACGGGCACCACGATCTCGGACCGCGTCGACGACGAGCAGGCGATATGGCCAGGGAAGGACTCCACGTCGGGCACGATCTGGGTGGAACGCGTACGCGCCGCGGCGCCGCACACGCCCCGGTCGAAGCTGATTCTCAGGCAGCCGTGTCCGCCCTGGTACGGACCGATGGCCAGCTCACGAGGAGCGACGACACGGTAGAATCCCGTCCAGTGAAAGTGGGGCATCGCGTGATGCAGTTCGCAGACGACGGTAGCCATCGCGGAAATCCAATCCGTTTCACCCTCCAGCAGGGCATCGATACGGCTTCGCACGGTCCGGTAGGCCACGTCGAGGTCGTCGGGAGCAAGAGTCTCT
>JAHEEH010000396.1 GCA_024640835.1 Bacteroidota bacterium | reverse complement strand
ACGGTTTGATGGTGATCACCGGACAGGGTGCACTGCGCACCACCGCGTCCGCCACGCTTCCGATTCGAACGGTGCCCCGGGTTCGATGGCCGTGGGATGCGACCACGAGCAGGGCTCCCGGTCGGTGGCGCATCAGTCGCACCAGGGATTCCGCCGGCCGACCTTCCGTGATCTGGACATCGAACGGTACCAGGTCGGGCACGAGGGACCTGACCCGCGCGGCGAGCTCTCTGCGGAAACTCGCGATGCGGGCAGGGGGCGTACCGTAGGGCACCACGTGCACGATGCTGAGCGGGGTTCCATAGAACGAGGCGAGGGCGGCCGCGTTGGTCAGCACCTCGTCTGCAAGGGGCGAATCGTCGACACCGGCCACGATCTCGCGCATGGGCGCCACGGGGTGATCGTGACGGGGCCCGACCGCCAGTACCGGACAACGAGTCTCCGAAAGCACGTCGCGTGCGGTGAGGCCGATGGACCAGGCATCCGGCGTGTCGTTCAGAAAGCGCCGCACGCTGTGCTGTCCGTGAGTCCCCATCACCAGCAGGTCCACGTCATACGCTCCCACGGCATCGAGAATCGCATCCGTCGCCTCGGCCCCGCTCCGCAACTCGGCGATGACCGGAACGGAATCCCAGACCATGCGGACGGTAGTCGGCCGCCCGGACTTGTCCAGGTCATCCTTCCAGGCCCTGGACAGCGGGTGACCACCGCCGAACCCGTGAACTCCGGAGCCGTTCGCCTCCTCGACGTGGAGCAGCCGCAGCTCGGCGCCATGGCGCCGAGCCACGTCGAGGGCCAGATCGAGCGCTGCATCGGCACATCCCGAGAAGTCGGTCGCCGCGAGTATGGTGTGTACGGTCAACATGCGGTTCAGGCGTGCAGCGGTTCGTTCTTCTCGATGGACGTGGTGAAGAGATCCCGCCCGAAACTCTTTACGCTAAACGTCGGAACGGCTGAAATTCGTACCACGTGTTCGGCGACACTCCCCAGGAAGAGGTGCGCGAATCCCGTCAGTCCGTGAGTGGCCATGACCACCAGGCCGATTGGCATGGACGTCGTCATGCTGGCTATTTCCACAGCCGCATGGCCGGACGTGACCTCGAACCGCACCGGCACGTCCGGACCCGGAACCGCCTCGTATTCCCGGCGCATATGCTCGAGCGCCCTGACCTCGACATCGGGCTGCAGGTCGTAAATCGAAAAGGCCCCGGCGTTGTAGAACGCGGGGTGGAGGGTCTCCTCCACGACATGGGCAATCCGGATGCCGCACCCGAAGACGGAGGCGAGTTCACGTGCGTACCGCACGGCGTGGAGCGAGTGATCGGAGAAGTCCACCGGTACCAGGATGTCGATGCCGGGACCCGGAAGCCGTACCCGCTCGGCGGCGTGCGCCCTCGTGGTAAGCACGGGGCACTCGGCCGTCCGGACCACCTCCTCCGCCACGGAACCCAACATCAGGTGCCGAATGCCCCGGCGGCCATGCGTTCCGGTGACCAGGAGGTCCACATCATGGCGGGACGTGTACTCGATAAGCGCCGGTGCGACGGCCAGGCCGACCTCGACCGCGAACGTGATGTCCGGCCTGTTCGCCGGGACCTCCTTCCTCTCGGACTCGACCGCAAGGACCGATTCACGCATTGCCCCACAGACCCGCTCGCGGTGCTCGACCGGATATGCTGCCGGCGAGAACGGATCGGGGTGCTCCACCTGCACGTACAGGAGATGGAGCCTGGCCCGCATCCGCACGGCCAGTTCGTAGCCGGCCCGCAGCGCAAGCTCCGACGACTCGGACAGATCGTTCGCGACCAGGATGTTCTTGATCTGCAGCATGTCAGCAACCTTCCTTTCCGCTCGAGGGACGTGCCGGCACGAACGGCCCGTCGACCGCACGGAAGTGCTGATTAGCGAATCGTGACACGGGGGCTGCGCATCATGGTACAGGCAACGTACGTCTTCCCGCGGCTGGCGTATGCCGGGAAGCTCTCGTCGGTGGTGTGGGGATTAGCGTTCGGGAACACTCCGGGCACACGCGCCGCACCATGCCGGGAGATTCCCTACGGCATGTGCGAGGGTCCGGATGACGGACCATCGTGACTACCGAAAGCGAACCTTTACGCCTACCCTCGGGCACGCTCCGAGGCCACCTCGGCCAGCAGTTTCACGACGTGGAGCGTGGCCGGCTCTCCGGCAGCGAACAGGGCTACCCCAACCGCTTCCACCACCTCATCGCGTCCGGCACCCGCCTCGATCGCGTTGTGCACGTGATAGGCGATGCTCGTCTCGCACCCGGCGGCTACAGCCACCCCGAGGGCAATGAGTTCCTTGGCCTTGCGGTCGAGTGCCCGCGCGCTCATGACATCCAACCGGAGCCGCCCGAGAGTGGCCACTACGTCGGCCGCGCTCCCGGGATGGGCCTGCTCATTACCCGCCGACTTCGACATCCCGTTGAGCTCCGCGATCGTCGCCCGGGACCTCGAGATCCAGTCTTGCGCCCGACGCGATCTGCGCTTTTGGAATCCGGACCACGAGCAGTTCACCCTCCAGGCGTGCCGTAGCACCCGTCCGCAACGCATCGGCCGGCAGACCGACCATGCGATGGAACTCGGACTGCTCCCGTCCTCGCGAAAACGGACCGGCTTCCGCACGTCCCAGGATGATGAGGACCTCGTCCCGAACCTCGACACTCAGACGATCCGCCTGGAGGCCCTTGACCGACATCGTCAATTCGTAGCACGGTCCGGCATCGGTGACCTCGGCGCACGGACGCCACGCGACGTTGCGCGCCCAGTTGGACGCGCCGGAAGATCGGACCATCCGCCCGAGTCCTGGCCTGGTCCCGGATTGCATCGTCTGAACGACTCCGGCCGCCGGTATCGGCCGACGGCCACCGACTTGATAG
>JAHEEH010000395.1 GCA_024640835.1 Bacteroidota bacterium | reverse complement strand
CGTCGGTCGCGTTCTCGCGTGTCGTGGTGGCCGCCTCGCTCCCGGTGGGCGCCCTGCTGCTCTCCGTCCGCCGCCTGGTCCGGCAGGCCCGCGCATCCGAGCCGGACGCCGCCGTGCTGGTCGGTCCCGAAGACGAGTCGGTCCGCCTGTACGGCATGCTCGGCAGCCATCCGCGCCCGCCATTCCACCTCATCGGGTTCGTGGATCCCGAGTCGTCGGCCGAGGCCACCGGTACCGGCGGCGGCACCCGCCGGCTCGGATCCCTGCACCACCTGCGCGACCTCGTCCGGCTCCACCGGGTCACGAGCGTGGTCTTCGCGACGCGGAGCCTGTCGAATCAGCGAATTTTCGAGGTCATCCAGTCCCTGCGGGATCTGCCGGTCGAGTTTCGCATGCTCGCGGAAGGACGATCCCAGGTGATCGGAAAGGCCAGCGTCGCGGAACTGTCCGTGCCGGAGCTCGGGGCAAGCGTCTCCGCGGCCGTGCGCCTTCGGACCGTCGCGGCGCGTCGCGCGTTCGAGATCCCGGCAGCCTGCTCCGGCCTCCTGCTGCTCCCGTTCATCGGACTGGCCCGGCTGGCCGCCGGCCGGGAAAGTCGTGCGGGACGTGCCCTGCAGCGGCTCGTGCGGTTGCCCGCCGTCCTCTCGGGGCGGCTTTCGCTCGTCGGTTTCCACCCCGATCACGTGGGCCTCGTTCCACCGGATTGGCGCCTGAAGGAAGGGGTGTTTAACATTGCGGACGTTCTGGGGGGTCGCAACCCGGCCACCGAAGAACTGAGCAGGGCCTACGGCTACTACGTCACGATCCAGTCGGCCGCCCTCGACTGGGAGATCATCGTCCGAACGCTCACAGCACGCTGACCGGCGACCCGCGCCGCGGAATCCATGGCGAAAACGTCAACGCCCCAGGCCCTCGACTTCGAGCGCCCGCTGATCGAACTGGAGGCCCGACTCGAGGAGATGCGCGCTCTCCAGTCCGCGGAATCCGGGCCGGACCTGCAGGCCAATATCCAGTCGCTCGAGGAGCGCGTCGAAGAGCTCCGGGGGGCGATCTACCGCAACCTCACCCGGTGGCAGCGAGTCCAGATCGCGCGCCACCCCATGCGTCCGTACACCCTGGATCACATCCATGCCTGGACGACCGGATTCGAGGAACTGCACGGCGACCGCCTGTTCGGGGACGATCCGGCCATGGTGGGCGGACTGGCCACGTTCCAGGGATCGCGATGGGGCTACCGGGATCGGACCGTGATGGTCCTGGGGCAACAGAAGGGCCGGGACACCAAGATGCGCAAGTATCGGCGCTTCGGCATGCCGAACCCGGAGGGCTACCGCAAGGCGCTTCGGCTGATGCGCATGGCCGCACGTTTCCGCAAGCCCGTCATCACGCTTCTCGACACGCCCGGGGCCTTCCCCGGCATGGAGGCGGAGGAGCGTGGGCAGGCCGAGGCCATCGCCCGCAACCTGGTCGAGATGGCGGCGCTGCCCGTACCCATCGTGGTGGTGATCATCGGGGAAGGAGCGTCAGGCGGCGCGCTGGGCATCGGCGTGGGCGACCGCATCCTCATGATGGAGAACTCGTGGTACTCCGTGATTTCGCCGGAGTCCTGCTCGTCCATCCTGTGGCGTTCGTGGGATTTCAAGGAGGAGGCAGCGAGGGCGCTCAAGCTCTCGGCCACCGACCTTCTCCCGTTCGGCATCGTCGACGAGATCATTTCCGAGCCGGTCGGCGGTGCCCACAGGGACCCCGACGCGGCGTTCGAGGCCGTTGGATCCGCGATAGCGTCGCATCTGAGGGCGCTGGAGGGCATCGATGGCCCGACGCTCCGGCAGTCCCGCCTGGAGAAGTTCGACGCGATGGGACGCTACGAAACCGAGTGAGACCTGCGGCATGGCGGCCTATCTGCACCGGCACCGGGTCCGCTACCGCGAGGCCGATCCCATGGGGATCGTGTACCATTCCCACTGCCTGGACTGGTTCGAAGCCGCCCGCACCGAGGCGCTCCGCATATCGGGGTTCTCGTACGCCGAACTCGAGCGCAACGGGACGTCCATGCCGGTCGTGGATCTCGCCGTGCGGTATCACCGGGCCGTGCGCTACGACGACCTGCTCGAGATCACGGTATCCTGGGGCGACGAACCGCCCGTCACGCGCATCCGGTTCGAGTACGAGGTCCGTCGCGAGGACGAACCCGACCTCCTGGTGTCCGGGCACGTGACGCTCTGCTTTCTGGACCGGGAGACGGGGAAACCGGTCCGGGCGCCGGATGCGCTGAGGGCGGCGCTCGGCCGAATCCCCGAACGCGACTGACCGCCATGCTTCCTCCCTACCTTCCAGACGGGGACCTGGATGCGCTCGTACGGCGCGGGCTCGCCGAGGACATCGGCGCGGGCGACGTGACGACACGCGCCACCATCCCCGCGTCCTACAGCGCCGAAGCGTTCTTCCTGGCCAAGGCGCACGGGACCGTGGCCGGGCTGGAGGTCGTGTCGCGGGTCTTCCGGATGCTCGACGACGGCGCGTCGGTCACGTGGACGGTCGATGACGGGACCCGCGTCGAGCCCGGACGACGGTTCGGGGTCGTGAGCGGCTCCGCCAGGGCCCTGCTTTCCGGCGAGCGGCTCGCGCTCAATCTCCTGCAGCGCATGAGCGGAATTGCCACCGCGACGCGCGCAATGGTCGATGCCATCGGGGATCGGCCGACGTCGCTCCTCGATACCCGCAAGACGGTCCCCGGCCTTCGCGCCCTGGACAAATGGGCCGTGCTGCTCGGGGGCGGACGCAACCACAGGATCGGCCTCTACGACCAGATCCTCGTCAAGGACAACCATATCGCCGCGTGCGGCGGCATCGCAGAAGCCATCCGGGCCGCCGTCGCGTACCGCGCCGAGACCGGTCGGCG
>JAHEEH010000394.1 GCA_024640835.1 Bacteroidota bacterium | reverse complement strand
CATGCTGCTCGTGGAGCTCGGTCCCGACGACTCGATCGGCGAGCTTGCCGGACTCCTGGAGGCCCACGGCGCGAGCGCCGAGGCGGCATTCCCCGAGATCACCCTGACGGACGACGCCGATCTCGCGCAGGTCTACATCGTCACGGTATCGGCGCGTCGTGAGGCTTCCCTTCGCCGCACCCTGGGACTGGACCACGAGAACGTGGATCACGTCGAGGGAAACAGGACCATCGGCCTTGAACCCCCCATCCCGTCCTCCGAACCCGTCGTGCACCCGGGCTCCGTTCTCGAGAACGATCCACTCGTCGGCGAGCAGTGGGCCCTGGAGGCTATTCATGCCCACGAAGCCCACCGGCTGCTCGTGGACCTCACGCCCGTTCGCCGGGCGCGCGTGGCGATCGTGGACACCGGCGTGGACGGCCGCCACGAGGATATTTCGGAGGCGATCACGGACGGACCCGCCCGCACCGACCCGCACGGTCACGGCTCTCATTGCGCCGGTATTGCCGGTGGCGTGACCAACAACGGTCTCGGCATCGCCTCCCTCAACTGGGAAGGCCGTTTCGTGGAAGTGACCGCCTACCGGGCCCTCGATGCCGGAGGATTCGGGACCATCGAGCAGATTGCCCAGGCCATTCTGGATGCCGCGCGCGACGATGCCGACGTGATCTCGCTTTCCCTCGGTGATCGCTCCGACGTTCCTCCCAAGGTGCTGGCCGACGCGATCCGGTACGCCCGACGCGAGGGCGCGATCGTCGTCGCAGCGGCCGGAAACGCGGACGCGGACGCGGCATCCCATACGCCGTCCAATGTGGACGGAGTGATCGCCGTGGCCGCGGTCGATCGTTCGCTCCGGAAGGCCCGCTTCTCGAACGTGAACACGTCGCTGGCCAGGCCCATTTCCGCCCCCGGCGTGGACATCCTGTCCCTTCGCTCGGGCGGCGGTTACGTGCCCATGAGCGGTACGTCCATGGCCACGCCCATGGTGGCCGGCCTGCTCGGCGTCATGCGGTCCCTCCGCCCGGATCTCACCGACGACGAGGCCTACCGGATTCTGCGCGAGTCGGCCCTGGACGTCCCTGACGCATCACGAACCGGCCCCATGATCGACGCCGAGGCCGCTCTGCGGCACCTCGTGGATGCCGGTTGACGCGACCACCTGCCGGGTCCGGTCGGCCACGCGCGGAGACGCGCTGTCCGTGGCGGCCATCTATTCGGCGGCGACCGCCGCCGCCGACAGCACCATGGATACGGAGCCCGTCTCCGAGGACGAGGTAGCGGGCTGGATCGAGAGACTCGCGCCGGTCGAAACCATCATGGTGGTGGAGAAGGCCGGCGTCGTGCTGGGCTGGGGCATTGCGAAGAAGTACTCCGATCGGCCGGGCTATGCCCGCGCGGCGGAGACATCGGTGTACCTGGACCGGGCTCACCTGGGCCGCGGGCTGGGATCCATGCTGCAGACAGCGCTCGTTGCGTGGTGTCGCAGCGCGGGCTTTCACCACCTGGTGGCGAAGATCTGGGCCGACAACGACGCCAGCCTCGCGATGCACCGGAACTTCGGATACGAGACGGTGGGCGTCCAGCGCGAGATCGGTTACGTACGGAACGAATGGCGGGACGTGGCCATTCTCCAGCTTGTGCTTTCAGACGACGCGCAACAGCAGGACGACCGGGCATGAAGAGCGAGGCCGGAGCAGGCGGGACCGTGGTCTGGTTCGAATCGGACCTTCGCACGGCGGATCACCCCGCCCTTGCGCGCGCGGCCGCACGTCGTGGACCGATCATCCCGGTTTTCCTGTGGGACGGTGGTGCCGGATGGGCGGATGGCCTGGCGTCCCGATGGTGGCTCCATCACAGTCTTCTGGATCATCGCGAGGCGTTGCGGCGGCTCGGACTGGACCTCGTGATCCGGCGCGGCGATCCCCTTCGGCATCTTCCGGAATTCGCCCGCTCGGTCGGCGCCGACCTCGTGACGTGGACCGCTCGATCCGAACCGGACCGGGCAGCCCGCGACCTGGAAGTGGCCGGAGCGCTCCGGCGGGCGGGAATCGACGTCGCCGTGGAGCCCGGAAGCCTGCTTCATGATCCCGCCCGGATCCGGACGGCGACCGGCGGGCCCTACCAGGTGTTCACCGCGTTTCACAGACGGCTCTCGGGCGAGACCGTGTACCGCTCTCCGCTTCAGGTCCCGCCCATCCGGAGCGTGCATGCCCTGCCTCCGGGTTGCGATTCGCTGGTTCCCGAGGACCTGGGTCTGTCGCCGGACGCCGACGAGACGGCGCAGTTCTCCAGTGCCTGGCGTCCCGGTGAGGACGGAGCCCATGCGCTCCTCGACCGCTTCGCGGACGGCCCGGTCGAGGGATATGGAGAGACACGGGACTACCCGGGTGCGGCGGGCACCTCGCGCCTCTCCCCCCACCTCCACTTCGGCGAGATCACACCGACACAGATTCGTCACCGCCTGACGGCCGCTCACGGGGAGCAACCGTCCACGGAGGCCTTTCTCAGGCAACTCGCGTGGCGGGAGTTCGCGTTTCACCTTCTCCACCACTTTCCGGACACCCCGACGAGGCCGCTGAAGCCGGCCTACGAAGACTTCCCGTGGGAAGGTGACTCCGAGGCGCTCGAACGATGGAAGCAGGGTGTGACCGGCTACCCGATCGTGGATGCCGGAATGCGGGAACTGCTGAAGACAGGCTGGATGCACAACCGGGTCCGCATGATCGCCGCATCCTTCCTCACCAAGCACCTCCTCATCCCGTGGACCGAGGGCGCCGCCTGGTTCAGGGAGCGCCTGGTCGACGCCGATCTTGCCAACAACACCCTCGGATGGCAATGGACGGCTGGCTGCGGCGCCGACGCCCAACCGTTCTTCCGGATCTTCTCCCCGGAGCGGCAAGGGC
>JAHEEH010000393.1:1445-2911 GCA_024640835.1 Bacteroidota bacterium | reverse complement strand
CCGTCCGGCAGCAGGTTCAGGGGTACCTGGTAGAACTGGAGGGAGGCGCCACCCTGGAGAAACAGGATGTGCCACTCGTTTCCCAGTCCCAGGAGTTCGCGCAACCGAGCCCGGGCCGAGTCGGCGACCTGGGTGTAGGCCGGCGAACGGTGGCTCACCTCGATGATGGAGGCTCCCGCGCCCGGGTATACGAGCAGTTCCTGTTGCGCGGCTCTCAGCACGGACTCCGGTAGCGTCCCGGGACCGGCGGAAAAGTTGAACTGCCTCTGATGAAGATCGACAGGACTCATGGAATCGGGGGGCGTCCGGCGGACGCCGTGTAATGTTTCAGAGTTCGACCGCCGACACGGCGAGCACATCGGGCAGCGCGGAGATGCGCCCGATGACCACGGGATCCGTATCCCCGTCGTACCAGAAGTACGCGCACGCCGCGACGGCCCCGGCAAATACCAGGTTCTCCATTTCCTGCACGTTCCACCCTGCCATTCTCATCTCGCCCAGGATATTGGCAAGGACTCCGACCCGGTCGAGGTGGCGAACCGTAAGATGATGCGTGGCAGGTGATTTCTCCGCAATGTTGACGCAGTTGGAGACCTCGCCCGTGTCGCCGAAGTGCAGCACGATGCGAGCGGCCTCGAGCGCAATCGACTCCTGGGCCTGCTCCGTCGAGGCGCCGATGTGATGGGTCACGTAGATGCCCGGATGGGTGGCCACGCGACTCTCGAACCGACCGTCTTTCGCATCGGGTTCCTCCGCGAACACATCGAGACCGGCCCGGATTCCACGATGCTCCACCGCCCACAGCAGCGCCTCCTCGTCGACCACGCTGGCTCGCGTCGTGTTCACGAAGAGAGCGCCCTCGTTCATCGCCTCGAAGAAGACCCGGTTTGCGAGGGACTTCGTATCCGCAGTCGCGGACACATGAAGCGAGACGATGTCCGAGTCGCGGGCCACGTCGACCGGCGTGGCGCGGAAGCCGACGCCCATCTCCGCCGCCGCCTCCGGTGTCAGCGAACGGCTCCAGCCGATCACGCGCATGCCGAACGCCCGGGCGCGGTGGGCCACCTCCCGCCCGATGCTTCCGAGACCGATGAGCCCCAGCGTCCTTCCCTTGAGGCCGGCGGCCCTGGAATACTCGGCCTTGTTCCAGGCGCCACTCCGGGAATCGGCCACGTTGTCGGGGAGGCGTCGATCCAGCGACAGGATGAGGCCCATCGCGAGTTCCGCTACGGCAACGGCATTCTTGCCCGGACAATTGGCCACGAAGATGCCCCTGGACGAGGCGGCGTCCACATCGATCGTATCGTAGCCGGCTCCGGCCCGCACCACGAGCTCCAGGTCGGGCGCGGCGTCCATCATCGTCTCGGTCACCTTCGTCGACCGGACGATCAGGACCGCCGGATTCTCCTCCTCCATCACGGCAACGAGCGCGTCGCTCCTGGCCTCGATCCTGCTGACCACGACGT
>JAHEEH010000393.1:0-1435 GCA_024640835.1 Bacteroidota bacterium | reverse complement strand
CATCTTGTCGGCAAGGAGAATCTTCATGGCGCCGGGAATCGCTTCATGGGTCAGAACGTGTGGACCAGGAGCCCGCTTCGGAGCTTGGGCTCGAACCACGTGGATTTGGGAGGCATGAGCAGGCCGGCATCCGACACTTCCACCAGCTGCTCGATGCTCGTCGGAGCCATGGAAAAAGCGATCTCGGCCGCGCCCGCATCCACGAGCGTCTCGAGTTCCCGTGTGCCCCGGATCCCGCCTACGAAGTCGATGTTCGCGTCCGTCCGGGGATCGGTGATTCCCAGCAGCGGCTCCAGAACGAATTCCGTCAGGCGCCCGACGTCGAGGTGATCGGTCACCCCGCTTCGGCTGGACTCGGGAAGCCGGAATCCGAACCACGTGCCCTCGGCGTAGAGCGACACGGTTCCCGCCGTTTCGGGAGATGCGGGAGCGTCGCGATCGAGCCCGACGCGCTCGTCGAGCGCACCGAGCAGCGCCGTCACCCCACCCGGCACGCGCCGCACGATGCGGTTGTACGGCATGATGTGCATCATGCCCATCGGAAACAGCACCGCGGGAAAGAACCGCACCTCCTCTCCGGCCGTCTCGGCCGCTGCGCGGCTGGCCGCCTTGCACCGGTGATGACCGTCGGCGACGTACAGGCGATCGATCCCGGCGAACGCCTCGACGAGCGGGCCCGGATCCGGGAAGCGCCAGACCGTGTGCCGAACCCCGTCATCCGCCGTGAGATCGTAGAGCGGTGACTCCCCGGCTTCACAGGCGGTCATCAGGTCCGCGATCACGTCCGAATCGCGGAACGTGAGCATGACGGGCTCCGCGTGCGCACGCTGCGTGAGGATATGCCGCGTGCGGTCGTCCTCCTTGGCGAGGCGCGTCTTCTCGTGTTTGAGAATGACGTCGGCATCGTAGTCATCCACCGATACGCAGCCGAAGATGCCCGTCTGAGCACGACCGTTCATCACCAGGCGGTACAGGTACACCGATGGCTCGGCCTCCCGCAGCGTGTGCGGCGCTTCCACGAAAGCGCGAAGATTCTCGCCGCCGCGCTCGTACACGGCCGCGTCGTGCTCGTCCACCTCGTCGGGAAGGTCGATTTCCGGCCGGATGACGTGCAGGAAGCTCAGTGGCCTGCCTCTGGCCATCTCGCGCGCCTCCCGTGCGTTGATTACGTCATACGGTACGCAGGCCACCTCGGGAGCGGACGACGGAGCGGGTCTGACGGCCCGAAAGGGATGGAGGACGGCCATGGGTGAAATCGATGAGGGAGCCGGATGCGAAAATAACCAAGAGGCCGCGCGCTTTGGGGCATTAACCAAAAAGACACGATGGATTCGGAGACGCTTCCCTCCTTGCGCCGCATGGTCAACGTCTGGCAACGCGCCCCCCGAGCCACCCGACGCTTGTAACGGTGGGGTCACATCCTTATATTTAACGT
>JAHEEH010000392.1 GCA_024640835.1 Bacteroidota bacterium | reverse complement strand
GTCGCGACTGTAAAGCGTTGGCCTGCACTGGTATTTGCACTGAAAACCGGAAACAAGGGCTTTCCGCCGGTGTTATCATAGGGTTGGCCGGTAATTGGAACTGCAAGGAGGGACCATGGCGACCTCGACGATGAACGAGAGCTGGAGGCGAGTCAAGGCACAGATACTCACGATCTGGGGTGACCAGGAATTCGGCGACGCCGAGTTGAAGAAGGCGCGCGGCAACCTGGGAAAGATGGTGGAACTCATCCACGAGAAGACGGGCGAGCCCCGAGCCGAGATCATGCAGAAGATCTCGGCCTTTCTCTGACGGCTTCTGACCCGACGTCCGCTCTGTGAGCGTCCGAAAGCCTCGCCCCGACCGGGCGGGGCTTTCATCGTATCAGCGGTTCGCCTACGTTGCATCTTCCTCGTCCCAAACCCCGTCCACTGTCGCATGGCGTCGATCGGAACCCCGATGACCGGCATGAATCCGGAATCGTCCGGAGCCTGGGCCGCCCTCCTGGAGACCTGGTCTTCGCGGGCCCGGGAGATCTCCGCCGGAGGTGGGGAGAAGCGGATCCGCCGCGAGCATGAGCGGGGGAAGATGACGGCCCGGGAGCGTGTCGCTGCGCTCCTGGACACGGCGGACGACTTCCTGGAAATCGGGACGTTCGCAGGGTACGGCATGTATGGGGACGAGGGGGGCTGTCCGGCAGGCGGGACCGTCATGGGCCTGGGACACGTCAGCGGAAGGCTGTGCATGGTCGTGGCGAACGACGCGACGGTCAAGGCGGGAGCCTGGTTTCCCATCACGGCGAAGAAGAATCTCAGGGCGCAGGAGATCGCACTCGAGAACCACCTCCCCATCATCTACCTGGTGGACTCGGCGGGTGTGTTCCTTCCCATGCAGGACGAGATCTTCCCGGACCGTGACCACTTCGGACGCATCTTCCGGAACAACGCCGTCCTCTCGGCTCGAGGCGTGCCACAGATTGCCGCCATCATGGGAAGCTGCGTTGCAGGTGGCGCATACCTGCCCATCATGAGCGACGAAGCCCTGATCGTGGAGGGCACCGGGTCCGTCTTCCTGGCCGGGCCGTTCCTGGTCAGGGCGGCGATCGGCGAGGACGTGGACTCGGAGACTCTCGGCGGCGCCGCCACGCACTCCAGGATCTCGGGCGTCACCGATTACGAGATGCCGGACGACACGACCTGCCTGGAGACCATCCGCGACCTCGTATCACGGTTCGGGGCGCGTCCGTTGGCCGGCTTCGAACGGTCCGAGCCGGCGGAACCGGCCTTTCCTGTGGAAGACCTCTTCGGCCTGGTGCCCGTCGAGGGTCATGCCGCGTTCGACACGCACGAGGTGCTCGCGCGCATCATCGATGCCGATTCCTGGACCGAGTACAAGGCCGGATACGGGCAGACCCTGCTGACCGGGTACGCGCGAATCGACGGGTGGAGCGTGGGCATCGTCGCGAACCAGCGAAAGACCGTGAAGGCGCGCGCGGGCCGGAAGGCGCACACGGACGAGATGCAGGCGGGGGGCGTCATCTATTCCGACTCGGCCGACAAGGCCGCCCGGTTCATCATGGTGTGCAACCAGAAGCGCATCCCGCTGGTCTTTCTCCAGGACGTGACCGGGTTCATGGTGGGCACCCGCGCCGAGCAGGGAGGCATCATCAAGGACGGGGCCAAGATGGTGAATGCGGTGGCCAACTCGGTCGTGCCGAAGTTCACGGTCGTGACCGGAAATTCCTTCGGAGCCGGCAACTACGCCATGTGCGGTCGGGCGTACGATCCACGCCTGATGCTTGCCTGGCCGACGGCCCGCATCGCGGTCATGGGAGGGAACCAGGCAGCCGAGACGCTGCTCCAGATCCAGGTGGCCAAGCTGAGTCGCCAGGGGATGGAGCCCGACCGCCTGAAGCAGGATGAGCTGCTCCGGAGCATTCGGGCGCGCTACGAAGAGACGACGTCGCCGTATTACGCGGCTGCCCGGATGTGGGTGGACGAAATCATCGATCCCACGGTCACGCGCCGATGGATCTCGACGGGAATCGAGATGGCGGATCACAATCCCCATATGGAGCCGTTCCGTACGGGCGCGCTCCAGACCTGAGGAGCCATGTCCTTCCGCTCCATCCCGCGACGCTTCTACGACTGGGCCCGCATCCAGCCCGACTCGTCCGCCTACTACGAGAAGGTGGACGGCCACTGGACTCCCACGGACTGGAAGACCTTCACGGGCGAGGTACGGGCCGCGGCCCGATCCCTCATCGCGCTAGGATGCGAGCCAGGCACCATGGTGGCCATCATGGGCTTCAATTGCCCATCGTGGACGATTGCCGACCTGGCAGCGATGACGGCCGGAGCGGTCCCGGTCGGTGTGTACACCAACAGCTCGGTGGAGCAGGCGGCGTACATCCTGGACCATTCGGGAGCGCGATTCCTGGTGGTGGACGGACTGGAGACCTGGCAGCGCATCGCAGCCGAGGTACGCGGCCTGCACGTGGAGCATGTCGTCTTCATGCGTGGTGCGAAGACGGTGGAGGCTCCGGGCGTCCTGTCCTGGAACGAGTTCATGCTGTGCGGAGCGGCAATTGGAGAGGAGGAACTGGATCGGCGCCTGCAGGGTCTCCGACCAGAGGACCTGGGAGCACTGATCTATACGTCCGGCACGACCGGCCCGCCCAAGGGGAGCATGCTCAGTCACGGGGCCCTCGCGGCTGCGACGGACATGGGCATCGAGCTGCTTCCGGACCCACACATCGGAGCACGACTGCTCTCGTACCTGCCGATGGCGCACGCCGCGGAGCGCGCACTCACCCTGCTGGGACCCGCGTCGTTCGGGTACACCGTCTATTACGTCGAATCGCTGGACGCCATGGCATCCAACCTGCGTGAAGTGGAGCCGGAGCTGTTCCTGGGCGTC
>JAHEEH010000391.1 GCA_024640835.1 Bacteroidota bacterium | reverse complement strand
GTCCGTATCGTCCAGAACAGATCAATACGGGTCCAGATCACCGTACCGGGAGCGGGGTTCGAACCCGCACGGGGCTTGCGCCCCAACGGATTTTAAGTCCGTTGCGTCTACCAATTCCGCCATCCCGGCATGGGCGCGTCGAGGCGCCCGGGGCAAGCTAGCACCGCACGGCGCCGACCGCAATGTGACCGTCTGCGGCTCCCATGGATCGACCGGGCGTCCCGTTCGTTTCAGGCCATCCGAAACGTCAGGATGCCCCTCATGGCCACGCTGGATCAGATTGCACGGAGTTGCCTCGAGCGGTCGTATGCGCCCTACTCGGGCCGTCCGGCCGCCGCGGTCGCCCTGCTGTCCGACGGCTCGTGGATGGCCGGCGTCCGCGTCGAGAATGCCTCCTTCTCCCTCACCGTCACCGCCGCGGTGAATGCCGTTACGAGCGCCGTGGCAGCGGGACGGTCGGATATTGTCGCCCTGTACTCGACCGAAAGGGAGCAGGAGGACTATGTCAGTGGTGTCCTGGGGGGGCGCTGGATGTCCTCCGGAGACCGACTGATCGTCCTCGCCGGTTCGGGCAGCCTTCCCGAACCCTCGGGCGAGCTGGACTCGTTTCCGCAGCTGGTACCGCCGGGACCGATGACCGCCGCCCGACTGCTGTCGGAGCGGGCCGTGGTGTCGCAGTCGGACTTCCCGGTTTCGTGCATCCTGGAGCTCGCGGACGGGCGCGCCATCCCGGGTGTGAACGTGGAGCTCGAATGCTGGAGCGGCATCCTGTGCGCGGAGCGGAATGCCCTGGGTACCTGGGTCTCCGCCGGCCGTCCGGACATCGTCGCGCTGCACCTGTCGTGCCTCAGGGACGACACCGGGACGCCCTGTGGCGCATGCCGGCAGTGGCTCGTCGAGCTCGTGCCCGGGATCCCGGTGCACATGGACCGCGGTGAGAAGGGCATCGAAACCGCGCGACCCGGTGACCTGCTTCCCGGCGCCTTCACGGGACGGTCGCTGCGCCCCGGAGGCAGGGGATAGCCATGGTCATTCAGGCCGTCATCTTCCTCGCGGGCCTGGGCGTCCTGTACGTGGGCGCCGAGTGGCTCGTTCGGGGTGCTTCGGCCCTGGCCCTTCACTTCGGCATCCGACCCCTCGTCGTCGGTCTTACGGTGGTGGCCCTCGGAACGTCGATGCCGGAGTTCCTGCTGAACCTGTTCGCCGTGGCGGCGAAGGAGGACTCGCTCGCGGTCGGGAACATCATCGGGTCGAACATCGCCAACATCGCGCTGATTCTCGGGCTGACGTCCCTGCTCATTCCGCTGGCCGTGGATCGTGGCACGATCCGCCGGGAATACCCCATGATGCTCGGGGTGACCCTCCTGTTCTGGGCCCTGGCATCGGACGGGGTCGTGTCCAGGCTGGATGGGACCGTCCTGGTCTTCGGCCTGGTGTCCTTCATGGTCTGGCTCGTCGTCGATGCCCGGAATCATGCCAGGAAGAACGGGCCCCATCGGCCGACGGACGAAGGAGCCACGGGCCGCCTGGACTCCGACGACGAGGAGACGGCCGAAGTCATGGCCACTGCCCGCCTGGGATCGGGCCAGCGGTTCGGGTACATCCTGGCGGGCGTCATCGCCCTGGCGATCGGAGCCCGGCTCATGGTGACCTCGGCCGTGGCCATCGCGGATGCCCTGAACGTCCACCATGTGGTCATCGGTCTGACGATCGTGGCCATCGGAACGAGTCTGCCCGAGCTCGCCGCGTCCATGGTATGCGTGATGCGCAAGGAAGCCGACATGTCGGTCGGCAACATCCTCGGGAGCAACCTGCTGAACATCCTGTTCGTGGTCGGCCTCATCGCCCTCTTCCGGCCGCTCGTGGTCGAACCGGTTGCCCTCCAGATCCATTTCCCGGTCATGGTCGGCTTCACGGCCCTGCTTCTGCCCCTCGCTTGGACCCGCTTCCGGATCACGAGACCCGAAGGGGCCGTTCTCCTCTTTCTGTACGCCGGCTACCTCGCGTACCTCGTCTCCCCGTATCTCTGACCCGATGACCCGGACCCTTCTCGGACTTCTCGTCCTGGGCTGCACGCTCCACTCCCCCACGTCCTCCAGTGCCCAGGACACCAAGTACTGGGTGTATTTCGTGGACCGGGGTGATGCCGGCGACGGTGCCCGGATCTCCGAGCGCGCACGTGCCAGGCGAGCCCTGCGTGGCGGCCGCATTTCGGCCGATTCGGACCGGGATGTCTCCGCGGGATACGTCCGGCGGATCGAGGCATTGGGCGCCGTCCCGGCTGTCCGCAGCCGGTGGCTCAACGCCGTGAGCGTCGAAATGGACGGTGCGACACGCGACCTCGTGTCCGAGATGCCTTTCGTGAAGGAGGTGCGCCCCGTCGGCGTCCTGCTGCCCGCGTCGGACTTCCTCATCGAGCCCGTCTGGCCGCTGGCTACCCCGCAACCCGCGTCCTCGGATCTCCTTTCCATCGACTACGGTCCGTCCATCACGCAGCTCAGGGTCGCCGGGTTCGTTCCTCCCCTCGAGTCGGGCCTGAACGGGGCGGGCGTCGTCCTGGGACTCATCGACACCGGCACGGGCGATCTCATGCATGCCGCGACCCGGCACATCGTGGACAGCGGACGCCTGCTCGGCCAGGTGGATTTCTCCGGCCAGCCGGCCGACGCCAGCACGCATGCCCGGATGGTCCTTTCCGTGGCGGCAGGCTACGACGAGGGAAACCTCGTCGGTCCCGCGTACGGGGCGGATATCCTGCTGGCGAGGAGCGAATACGTGCCGACGGAGACCAACCAGGAGGAGGACGCCTTCGTCGCGGCAATGGAGTGGATGGAAGCGAATGGCGCCGACGTGGTGAACGTATCCCTGGGCTACACGGATTTCGATGCCGGTGAGCGGTCGTACACGTACGCGGACATG
>JAHEEH010000390.1:1591-2922 GCA_024640835.1 Bacteroidota bacterium | reverse complement strand
TCCTGCTGGCAGGCGTGGGGGTCGCCAACATCATGTACGTGACCGTGAAGGAGCGCACGCCAGAGTTCGGCGTCAAGCTGGCGCTTGGCGCCCGCAAGCGTCACATCAAGTCGCAGGTCATTTTCGAGGCCCTCCTGATCGCCCTGACCGGCGGAGCCGTCGGCATGTTCTTCTCCGTTGCCGTGGTGAGTGCCGTCCGGAGCATTCCTGACAAGGACGGGGCGGTGGAATTCCTGGCGAATCCCGAGATCTCCGTGCCGATTGCGCTGATCACGGCCCTGATCCTCACCGTCATCGGCCTTCTCGCAGGGTATTTCCCTGCGCGAAAGGCGGCACGGCTCGACCCGGTGGAGTCCTTGCGATACGAGTAGGGTCGTTTCGGAGGATGATGAACTCGCGAAAGACTGCGCCTCGGATCAGCCTGGCCAATGCCTTGAACCGGCCCACGATCGCTCCCGGCCTGAAGTCGACATTCCGGATCTGGGCAGCGGCGTTCCGTCCCTCCGAGTATCGGCGCAATTCCGCTATGTACGGCCGGTAGACCGAGCAGCGGACGACTCCACGGAGCGACGTGAGGTAGGCTCCGAAATCCGTGCGGTAAAGCCACGAAAGAAGCTCCTTCACGCCGGAAAAGTGGAAGAACACCAGCGGAGCACCGCCGACCGTCACCCTGCCATTCGACTCGGCAATGCGGTGATTCGCCGCATTCCACGGCGCCACGTTCGCTCCGGGGTGCCGGACCACGCATACCCTCCGGAAACGGGCCGGGAATTCATCCAGATACCGCTGGTCGGCATATCGCTCGTCTTCGACCCGATCGTAGCACCATTCGATGCATCGCTCTCTCCACCAGTCCAGGCACGCCTCGCCGTCGCTGTCTCTTCGAAATGTGACCCACCCGACATTGTACGTGCCGAAGCGCAGGTAGCGGCGAAGGATCGGTCGGAAACGGTGCTCGATGATGCCCACCGAATACCCTTCGAGCTCTTCGAACAGCGGATCCGGACTCGAGAAGAAATAGAGATCGGTGTCGAGGTAGGTCAGCAGGTCGATCTCCGGATGCCGGTCGAGCACGTACCGGCAGAGCGATGCCGTCGTCGTGAAGTAGTACTCGATCCGGTTGCGCGTGGGGCGGGTTGCAGCCAGCTCCGGATCGTGCCGCTCGAGCTCCGCTATCGGGATCGCCACGAACGTCGGATCTTCGAGTCGGGAAACCGCCTCGAACGACGCTTCGTCATGGCACAGTGCGAACAGCCGGAACCGGCCCGCATGCCGCCCGAGCGACGCGTGCAGCGCGCGCGCGCGGGGGAGGTAGTTGACGTCAAAATACG
>JAHEEH010000390.1:0-1581 GCA_024640835.1 Bacteroidota bacterium | reverse complement strand
CGCGCGTAGGCATGGGAGGTCCAGTCGCGATCGCGTTCAGAACTCGCGGAGGGCGCCGACGACCGCATCCCGCTGCCCATCGGACATCTCGGGCCAGACCGGCAGACAGAGGATGCGCTCCGGAACGCGCTCCGTGACCGGCAGGCCGCCCGGGCCGAGGGACACCCTCCCCGCGTAGGCGGGCTGCCGATGGACCGGCAGGGGGTACAGGATGGACGTCCCCACTCCCCGGTCCCGACAATGGGTCTCGAGGCGGTCGCGCTGGTCGCTCTGGACCACGTACTGATGGTACACGTGCCCGCTCCCGGGCTTCACTCCGGGAGGTACGATACGCGGGTTCGCGCCAAGCGTGCGGTAGGCGTCGGCCAGATTCACTCGCCGGCCATTGTCCGCCGACAGGTACTTCAGCTTCACCCGCAGCACGGCCGCCTGGATCTCGTCGAGGCGGGAGTTGATGCCAGGAATTTCGCTGACGTACCGCTGTTGCCAGCCGTACTGCTTCACGAGACGGCAGCGCGCATCGAGAGCCGCATCCGACGTCACCACGGCTCCCCCGTCTCCAAGCGCACCGAGATTCTTGGTCGGATAGAAGCTGAAGGCACCGGCTACACCGAAGGTGCCCACCGAGCGGCCTCGATACGACGCGCCGTGTGCCTGCGCGCAGTCCTCGACGACCGGCACGCCGTACCGTCCAGCGATCTCCATGATGCGATCCAGATCGGCCGGATGTCCGTACAGGTGTACGGGCACGATGGCCTTCACGGGAGGGCCGGACCACGTCGAGAGCGCTTCGTCCAGGTGATCGGGCGACATCGTGAAGTCCGCTTCGTCGATGTCGACGAGGAGCGGATGCGCTCCGACCAGGTCGATCGAGCTGACGGTCGCCACCGCGGTGTGCGATACGGTCACCACGGCGTCTCCGGGTCCGATGCCCATCGCTCTAAGAATGAGCACCAGCGCATCCGTGCCCGTCGCCGCAGAAATGCAGTGGTCGGCGCCGACGAACGCCGCGAATTCATGCTCGAACGCCGACACCTCCTCTCCCATGATGTACCAGCCGCTCCTGGCGACCCGGCCGAGCGCCTCGTCGATCTCCTCGCGATGCGCACGGTACGCGGCGCCTGGATTCGCAACGGGGATCATCGTCATGGGCCCTCTCCGACGTAGCGCTCAAAATGATCGCGGTAGTACGCGACCGTGCGCGCGAGGCCCTCTGCGAGGTCGACCTGCGGGGTCCAGCCCAGATCCTCGCCCGCCAGGGACGCATCAGAGTAGTAGTCGCCGATGTCGATCCTCTTCCGATCGGCCGGAAAGGTGCGGACCTCGTATGACCCCTCTCCCGCCGCGGCGATCAGGAGCTCGGCCAGGTCCGACAGGCTGACGACCGGCGTTCCTCCGAGGTTGTACACCCGACCGGCGGCCCGCTCGTGGACGGCGGCACGGAGGAGCGCGTCGACACAGTCCTCCACGTAGACGAAGTCCCTGAGCTGTGAACCGCCCCACACCTCGAACGGCCGTCCCTCGAGCACGGATCGGATCCAGATGCCAAGGAAGGTCTGGCGGGCATCCCGGATACGCATC
>JAHEEH010000389.1 GCA_024640835.1 Bacteroidota bacterium | reverse complement strand
ATCCTGCCGATCGGGCCGCCACGATGGCCTCCTCCGCCGTCTCTGTGGTGCTCCAGGGGACGGTGTCCTGGGCGCCGAGGGCCGCCTTGTGGACGCCCGGGTGATGGCCGTCCGCGGTGAAGCCGGCCAGGTACACGTGTTCGAGGCCAAGAGCATCGGCCGTCCGGAGGATGGACCCGACGTTGAACGCGGAACGCACGTTCTCGACGACGACCCGCACCGGATGCCTGAGGTCCGCGGGGGTAACCGACCGTCGCATGTCCTCGGGCGCGAGCTTCCTCATGAATCGGGAGCCTCGTTTGTCGTGGCAGAAGAGGGGGGCCAGGCGCTAATTTGCCTCGGCGATGGTCCGTGGCCCGAGGGTACGCGCCCGACCGCGCCTTGGCAATACGAAGCACCGGGGGATTGGGAATCGTGATCATCGCCATTGACGGGCCGGCCGGTTCCGGGAAGAGCACCACGTCGCGCGCTGTCGCCGGCCGCCTCGGGTACGTATACCTGGACACCGGAGCGATGTACCGGGCCATCGCGCTGGCCTTCATCCGCCGGGGCGAAGATGCACTTCCGGGCGCTGCCGATTCGGTGCTCCCGACCATCCGCCTCGACCTGGAGTCGGGACCGGAGGGAGTCCGCGTGTGGCTTGGCGAGGAGGATGTGACGGGCCTGCTGCGCACGGCCGAAGTCACGCGGATGTCGAGCCGCGTGAGTGCCATTCCGTCGGTACGCCGCTTCCTGGTGGCCGAGCAGCGCAGGATCGTGGACCGGCAGGCGGCGCGGGGAAGGGGCGTCGTCGTCGAGGGACGGGACATCGGCACCGTGGTGTTTCCGGACGCCGGGCTCAAGATCTTCCTCACGGCGGCGCCGGAGGTGAGAGCGGGTCGGCGGGCCGCCGAGATGCGACTGGGCGGTCAGCAGGCGGACGATGCCGCGGTTCAGGAGGATCTGAAGAAGCGGGACCGGGATGATTCGTCGAGGGCGGTGTCCCCCCTGATTCCGGCAGGAGACGCGGTTACCCTGGATACGAGCGGGTTGTCCTTCGAGGAGCAGGTCGAGTTGATCGTCGGCCTGGCGCGGGAACGCGGAATCTGAGTTGGCGTAACATCTCAGTCTGTACCGCTCCGTCCAGGAGCCTCAGACGGCTCACCCGGACGTACCCCAGGGAGGGTATGGCCGGCTTGTCAAATCAACATCACGTGGCATCGTGCCCGCTGCTCCCTGACCGCACCGAAGTGCGGGGCACGCGAATCCACACCCGTATTCATGGCTGAAGATCAGCAGAAAATCGAGGACGTTCTCGAAGAGACGATCCCCGAAACGGACGCTACGTCCGAGGCAACCGCCGAAACCGTAGCAGAGACCCCATCCGAATCCATCGCAGCCGATCCCGAAACCGTCGCCGAGGTCGTTCCGACCGAAGAGGCGATGGAATCCGCTTCTGAAGAGGCCGCCGAAACGGAGAAGGAACCCGAAGTGGCCGACGAGATCGTCGTCGAGGCGGTGTCCGAAACCGGGGCCGCCGAAGAGCCCGCCGAGGTGATCGAGGAGCCCGAATCGGTTGCCGGGTCGGACCCGGTCCTCGATGAGGCCGCCGCCGAACCGGAGACCGCGCCAGAAACCGTGGAGGAGCCCGAGGCAGCCGTCGAGGAAAGTATTCCTGACGTTGCCATCATCGGCCCCATCGTGGGATACAAGGGCGAAATCATCGGTGAGGTGATCCGCCTCGAGGATCTCCGCGAGAAGCCCAAGGGTCTCGGACAGGCGGAGACCGACTACGATGCCCTTCGCGAGATGGTCGAGGGCACCCTGACGACCGTCACGGAACAGGAAATCGTCAAGGGAAAGGTCGTTGCCATCGGAGACAAGGATGTCGTCATCGACATCGGCTTCAAGAGCGACGGCATCGTTTCCAAGAACGAATTCGACTTCGAGCTGAAGCCCGGTGACGAAGTGGAGGTCTTCCTGGAGCGCATGGAGGACTGGCACGGCCAGCTCGTGCTGTCGAAGACCAAGGCGGACACCGTGCGTCGCTGGCGCCGGATCGAGGACGCTTTCCAGAACGAAACCGTTCTCGAGGGCACGATCGTTCGGCGCATCAAGGGCGGCATGATCGTCGAGCTGTTCGAGGGCCTGGAGGCCTTCCTTCCGGGCTCCCAGATCGACGTTCGTCCGGTACGTGATTTCGACACGTACCTGGACAAGCGCATGGAATTCAAGATCGTGAAGCTGAATCCGGCCAACGAGAACATCGTCGTTTCGCACAAGGCGTTGATCGAGAAGGACCTGCAGAAACAGCGCGAATCGATCCTCTCGACGATGGAGCCCGGCCAGATTCTCGAGGGCACGGTCAAGAACATCACCGATTACGGTGCCTTCATCGACCTCGGCGGCGTGGACGGCCTGCTGCACATCACGGACCTCTCATGGGGCCGTGTCGCGCATCCGTCCGAGCTCGTCACGCTCGACGAAAAGCTGAACATCGTGGTGCTGGATTACGACAGGGAGCGTCAGCGCATCTCCCTCGGTCTCAAGCAGCTTCAGCCGCACCCGTGGGACAACATCGCGGAGCGGTTGAATCCGGGCGACACCGTCGAGGGCAAGGTGGTTTCGATCACCGACTACGGCGCATTCGTCGAGATCGAGAAGGGCATCGAAGGTCTTGTCCACATCTCCGAGATGAGCTGGACGGAGCATGTCCGCCATCCCAGTCAGATGGTTGCCCTCGGGCAGATGGTCAAGGTCAAGATCCTGAACGTCGATCACGACGGGAAGAAGATCTCGCTCGGCATGAAGCAGCTGGAGCCGGATCCGTGGGAGAACATCGCCGAGCGGTATCCCCCGGGAACCGTGATGCGCGGGAAGGTCCGCAACATCACCAATTTCGGCGTCTTCGTCGAAATCGAGCCCGGAATCGACGGCCTGGTCCA
>JAHEEH010000388.1 GCA_024640835.1 Bacteroidota bacterium | reverse complement strand
TGTCGCCATCGCCATAACGGGTTACGGGATCCAGAGCCTGAAACCGGATCGCACCCCCGAGCCACGCCGTTCGGAGGACGCCGTCCGCAAGGCCCTCGAGATCGCTGATGGTGCCGAACCGGTCTTCCGAACGTCCAGCGCCGAACAGGCCGAGATCTTTGTCCGCGACAGGATCGGTTGGAGCCTCGTCGCTCCCGCCATCCAGGGCAGTTCCATCACCGGCGTAAGCCTCGTCCCCGCGCTGGACGGCCGGGACGTCCCCGTTCTCTTCTACGGAAACGGTCCCGGCTTCCGCGTCACGGTCGTCGCGTACACCTACGAGTTTCTCGACCGCGCCGAACCCTACCTGACGCTGGACCGAAACGTCCGGCTGCAGATCGGTGGGGCCGGCCGATTCAGCCTGCTGGATGTCGGTCCCAGGAAGGCGCTGGTGTTCCGGAATCGGGACGACATCTTCGTAGCGGTCACGCCCGGTGACGTCGAGGCGCTTCAGCAGGCGATTCGCTTCCCCGATTGACCAGGCACCCGAAGCGGGCCTCTCCGGACGTCATGCCTGTGCATCGGAGTCGGCGGGAAGCTCGATCCGAAACGTGGACCCGGCACCCGGTCGTGAGTGCAGAAGTACGAGCGTGCCCCCGTGATAATCCTCGACGATGCGCTTGGCGAGAGAGAGCCCGAGTCCCCACCCCCGCTTCTTCGTCGAGAATCCAGGCCGGAACACCAGGCGGGCATTGCGACGGTCGATCCCCCTTCCCGAATCCTGCACGTCGATCCGGATCACGTCTTCGGCGCGCGAAGCCTTCAGCCGGATCTCACCCTCCGTCGACTCGATCGCGTCGAGGGCATTCTTGACCAGGTTCTCGATGACCCACTCGAACAGCTCCGCGTTCAGCAGGGCGGACATACCGTCCTCCACCTCGGCCGTGAGCACCACGCTGCGCCGGTGACTCGGAATGCGGGCCTCCATGTAGTCGAGAACCGTTCGGACCACCGGCTCGAGCGGTTGCCGGACCAGTCGGGGAAGGGAACCGATGTCCGAGAACCGGCTCGTCACGCGCTTGAGACGATCGATGTCGTGGCCGATCTGGTCGAGCGCCGTCTCTTCCTGTTCGCCTGTGCGATCCGGCAGGCGAAGCACGGCGAGCCAGCCCATGAGGCTCGAGATGGGAGTCCCCAGCTGGTGCGCGGCCTCCTTGGCCATACCGACCCAGAGGCTGCTCTGCTCGCTCCGGCGCACGTAGGAGAAACCCAGGTACCCCACCAGCACGAACAACGCGACGAACAGCAACTGGACAAACGGGAACCGCCTCAAGTCCGTGACCAGGGCGGATTCCCCGTACAGCATGTGCTGCATGAGGTGGAACCCGGGACCACCGTCCGTCGAAGGAAAGGTGACGTCGATCGGAATCGGGTCGTGCGCGGCCTGAAGCCTGTCCCGCGCCTGCAACAGCCTCTCCATGACCTCCGCCGCCCTGTCGCGGTCCAGCTCGGCAATCGACTCCGCCCCCACGTCCAGATTGCGCCAGATGACGGGTTCCTGCATGGACGAGTCCACCAGCATGGCGGGAATCCCGAACGCGTTCGGCTCCAGAAAGGCATCCAGGATGAACGTGAGGTCGCTCGACGGCGGCATGCCCTGGGCCCACGCCACGGCGCGCCGGAATGCGTCGACCTGCTCCCGGGACAAGGCCCCGCCGCCACCCGCTGGAACCTCACCGCCGGCGAGTGCCCGGTCCAGACCGCGCAGCTCTTCCATGTACGGGTTCTGGGCACCCTGCTGCGCGGCCTTCGGCACCTGGGCGAGCGCCATGGCCCAGAGCTGGATGATGCTGGCCTCCCGTTCCCGGAGTCGATCCACCAGGTCGTTCGTATACCAGAGCGAAGCCACGGCGATCGCCATGGCGAATGCGATCAGGCCGAGTTTGAGGTTTACCGAAACCCGGTAGGCCTTCATGGGCGATGCCCTCCAGTAAGTGTCCCGTCACGTCGGAAAGCCGGCGAGCGATCGATCCTCAGGGTGCAGCGCTCTCCATCTCCGGAAGAATGGTCTGGTCGCGGTGGGGACCGGTCGACACGATGCGGATCGGCACGCCCATTTCCGAGGAGATGAATCCCAGGTAGCGCCGGGCGGCCTCCGGGAGGTCCTCGTAGTGCCCGGTGCCGGCCAGGTCCTCAGCCCATCCGTCAAAGTCTGCATAGACCGGCGAAACGCCCTCCAGGGTGGGGACGTCGCTGGGGAACCGGCGGGACAGGCGGCCGTCGGGGAGACGGTAGTCCGTGCACACGCGGAGCGTACCCTGACCGGAAAGCACGTCCGTCTTGGTGATGGCCAGTTCCGTAAACCCATTGATCTGGGCGGAATACCCCAGGGCCACGAGGTCCAGCCATCCACACCGCCTCGGGCGGCCCGTGGTCGCGCCATACTCGTGTCCCACATCGCGGAGGCGCTGACCCACCTCGTCGGTGAGTTCCGTCGGAAACGGCCCGTTGCCGACGCGGGTCGAATACGCCTTCACGATCCCGATCACGCGATTCACCTCGGTCGGCGGGATACCGAGCCCGGTACAGGCGCCGCCCGCCGTCGGATGGCTCGACGTGACGAACGGATAGGTGCCGTGATCGACGTCCAGCAGTGAGCCCTGCGCCCCTTCGGCCAGGACCTGCTTCCCCGCACGCAGGGCGCGCCCCAGCAGGTCCGCGGTGTCCGTCACGTACGGATCGATCAGCTTGTCGAACTCGACGTACTCCTCGATGATGGCCTCGACGTCCAGTTTCTCCGCACCATACACGGCCGAGAGAATGGCATTCTTCTCCTCGATCGACGTCTTCAGTTTCTTCCGGAGCACGTCGCGATCCAGGAGGTCCACGACCCGGATTCCCGTCCGTGCGAACTTGTCCACGTAGGCCGGTCCGATCCCCCGGCCCGTCGTACCGAT